>NZ_JBFTSF010000343.1:0-6043 GCF_056399905.1 Cupriavidus sp. 01L46 | reverse complement strand
CATCAGCAAGGCCGTGCTGACCGAGCACATCTATGCGCAGGATTTCGACCGCGACAGCAACACCATCGAAGTCTTCATCGGACGGCTGCGGCGCAAGCTCGGCGTGGACGTCATCGAGACCGTGCGCGGACAGGGCTACCGCCTGCGCCCGCCGGCGTCTCCCGAAGCCCATGCAACCTCCACAAACGCCGCCAACTGACCCATGCGCCAGTCATTAGCCATCCGCCTGCTCGCGTTCGCGGCCATCTGGCTGGCCGCCGCGCTCGGCGGCACCGGCTGGCTGCTCTCCACGCTGTTCGCGCGCCACGTCAACGATACCTATGTGCGCCAGCTCGACAATCAGCTCACCAGCCTCGCCGCCGCCCTGGACTGGAGCCCTGACGGCAAGCTCGCCCTGACCCGAAGCCCGGCCGACCCGCGCTTTGAACTACCCTACTCCGGCGCCTACTGGCAGGCGCAGGCACCGGGCGGCACGCTGCGCTCACGCTCGCTCTGGGACGCCGAAATGCCGGCCACCGTGGGCAACAAGGTAGCGGGCAGCCATGCCGAGATCCGGCCCGGGCCCAATGGGCAATCGCTGCTGGTGGTGTCGCGCCCCATCGTGCTGGCGTCGGCCGATACGCCGGTGATGCTGTCGGTGGCGCTGGATCGCACCGAGCTGCGCGCGGCGCGCCAGGCCTTCAACCGGCTGCTGGGCTGGTCGCTCACGGCGCTGGGCGCGGGCCTGCTGCTGGCGGTGGCGGCCCAGGTGAAGTTTGGCCTCGCGCCGCTGGCGCGGCTGCGCCAGGCACTCGCTACCCTGCAGGCACGCCGCGAGAGCCGCCTGGGCGGCACGTGGCCGTCCGAGGTGGTGCCGCTGGTCACCGAGATCAATTCCTTGCTGGCGCGTAACGCCGATGCGCTGGAGCGCTCGCGGCGCCAGGCCGCCKACCTCGCGCACGCAGTCAAGACGCCCCTGGCCATCCTCGCCAACGAAGCCGGGCGCCTGCCCGGCGAGGCGGCCCGCGCCGCCGCCAGCCAGGTCGAGGCCATGCGCCGGCAGGTGGACCGCCACCTGGCGCGCGCACGGGCGGCAGGGGCGGCGGGCACGCGCGGGGCGCGCATCGATGCCGGCCCCGCGGCAGGCGAGCTGGCCCGCGCGCTGACCCGCCTGCACAGCGGGCGCGAGATCGATATCCAGGTGGAAGGCAACGGGCACTTCGCCGGCGACCGCCAGGACCTGATCGAGATCCTCGGCAACCTGCTCGACAACGCCTGCCAATGGGCGCGCTCGCGCGTTCGTGTCAAGCTCGCGGAGCGCGGCGGCATGCTTGAGGTCACCGTCGAAGACGACGGGCCGGGCATGCAGGCTGAGGCCCGCGAGCTGGCCACGGCACGCTATGGGCGGCTGGATGAGTCCGCTGCCGGCAGCGGACTGGGCCTGGCCATCGTCAGCGAGATGGCGGCCCTTTATGAGGGTGGCCTGGAGCTGGGCCACAGCGAACTGGGCGGATTGCAGGCCTGCCTGCGCCTGCCGGCCGGCCAGCCGTAAACCAAAAAAAGGCCGGACGAGCCGACCCTTCTCCTGCTACCGCATTGCCCGCGTTAGCAGGCCGCCGTCATCTTGAAGATGCCCTGTGCATTGCCGGCATCGAACGACAGATCCAACGTGCCGCCAGCCGCCTCCGTCGCGGGCACGAAATCGCGGGTGATGAACTCGTAGAACGAGCCTGGCACGCTGCGCTTGACCACCACGCCGTCGGCGCCGACAAACCCGCGCTCCACCGGATCGGCCTTGAATGCCGTCTGCAGGACCCGCCCGGAGCGCGACACTTCCACCGAATCCTTGATCGGGCGGCCCAGGGTGCGCTGCGCGTCCGCCACGGCGCGCACATCCGCCACGCGGTCGGTGGCGTGGTTGAAGGCGTTGCCCTCGGTGGAAATCCAGGCCATCTCGGCCGATTCCTTCAGCAGCAATTCATAGTCGGCCAGCGCCGGCTCGGCATGTTGGCGGGCGAAGCAGGCTGCCAGTTGCGGCACCAGGCGCGCCGCCTCGGCCATCGGCAGGCTCGCGTCGCGCTCCAGCAGGGCCAGTTGCGCGACGGCTTCGTCGCCGAGCGGATCGACGGACTTCGACACCACGCGCGACACGGCGGACTGGAAATCGGTACTGAAACGCTCGGGATGCAACTCGCTCAGGAAATACTGGGCGATGTCGTCAGGCAGGTCGGCATGCGCGTAGGAGCGGCCGGTCATGCCGATGCGCTCGAGCGGGTAGGTGCCGTTGAGGCGGTAGCCCAACGGGCCCAGGATACGGGTGAAAGCGATCTCGCCCGAGGGCAGGCTGCCGCAATCCCACTTCACCGTGCGCAGCGCGCCGTGGTCGAACACCACTTGCCCACCCGCCTGGATCACGTCGCGGGTATAGGCCATGCCGGTCGGCACGCGCTCGAGAATGCCGGCAAACAGCACCATATTGAGCGCCTGCGCCACTTCGGCGCGGCTCGCCTGTTCGCTGGTAGAAGACAGCAATTGCGGGGAAACATTCATCAATTGCAGCAACTCGGCTGCTTGGGTTTCGCCGCAAACGGTCTCGAGGAGGCGTTGCAGATTCGGCTTCGTCATGGTCAATGCGCTGAAATGTGTTTGTTTTCGGGGGATGGCGGGGGCCGACGGCCTCCGGGTGGGGCTTATTGTGCGGCTGCGGCAGAGTTCGTACAATTGATAACTTCGCACCAACTTCCTTCCAAAAACGCACTATGCGCAAGGGCATACCGAGCCTCACGGCACTCCAGATGTTCGAGGCCGCGGCGCGCCTGGGCAGCTTTACCCGCGCCGCCGACGAGCTGGCGGTGACGGAGAGCGCGGTTTGCAGGCAGATCGCAGGGCTGGAAGCGCGGCTTGGCGTGCCGCTGTTCCACCGCATCCGCAAGCGCATCGTGCTGACGCCGGCTGGCGGGACCTATGCCGAAGAAGTGCGGGAACKGCTCGACCAGATCGAGCAGGTGACGCTGGATGTGATGGCCCAGCGCCCGCGCGGGCGCGCCATCGAGTTGGCCATCGGCCCCACCTTTGCCAGCCAGTGGCTGATCCCGCGCCTGCCGCTGCTGGCGCGCGCCCTGCCCGATCTCACGCTGCATCTCTCGGCGCGCACCGAGGCATTCGAGCTCAGTGATACCGCGTTCGACGCGGCCATCTATTACGGTGAAGGGCTGTGGCCGGGCACGCAGGGCGAGCGGATCCTGCAAGAAGGCCCATCGGTGCCGGTGTGCAGCCCCGCCCTGTTGGGGCGCCGCAAGCGCCTGGACCTGGATCAGTTGCTGGAATTGCCGCTGTTGCACCTAAACACGCGCTTGCGCGCCTGGAGCGACTGGCTCGCCGCCGCGGGCGCGGCGCTGCCGGCGCAGGCCTTGCGCGGCCCGCGCTACGACCTCTACACCATGCTGGCGCAGGCGGCAGCCGCCGGCATCGGCGTGGCGCTGATTCCACGCATCCTGATCACCGAAGAACTGGCGCAAGGCCGGCTGGTGGTGCCGCTAGCCACGCTGCCGGCGCAGATCGACAATCGCAAGGCCTATTACTTCGTCCACCGGCGCGGCCTGCCTCCCGACGACAAGGTCTTGCAACTGCGCGACTGGCTGCTGGAACACGGCGCCTAGATGCCGGGCGCGCCGAAGGTCAATGCGCGTGGGCGCTGACGGCCTCGCGGGTGTCCCGCGCCAGGCCCATTGCGAAAGCCACTTCGGCCACCAGGAAGAGCGGCCCGACCAGAAGCCCAGCCAGGTCATCCACAAACGCAGGCTTGCGGCCTTCGTAGTAGTGCCCGACGAACTGGATCAGCCAGCCCGCCACGAACAGGCCAATGCCCCAAGCCAGCCATGCGCCGGTGGACAGCGCAGCGATGGCGCCGCCGGCGTAGACAAAGCCAGCCAGGATCACCGTCATCGCCAGCCCGAACCCCGCCGACAGGCGCAGGTAGAACAGGCAAGACAGGCCATAAACGACCATTGCTGGCGTCAGGTACGCCGGACCGGCGTCAAGCGGCATGGCCGGGCGGGCCAGCAGTGTGGTCACAGCTAGCACAATCATGGGAATGCCGATGAAATGGCTGAACACATTGCGCGCGTCGCGGTGATAGGCTGCGTAGTTAGCCAGGTGATCGATCAGTGTCTTCACGGGGTCTCCTGCCGGGGCGTCGTTGTCGTCGCGTATTTCTGTCCGCGTATTTGTGGCCGCGTACTGTGGCCGCGTACTGTGGCCGCGTACTGTGGCTACACGTTGTGGCCGTATATTAATAGGCAGCAAAAAACCCGTCTGTCCGGTTTTTGACAGTCGGCAAGAGCATCGATCAAGGAGACCATCATGCGCCTGGCAACCCGTGGCCAGCAGGAGCCGGCCCTGGATCCGCTGCACGCCTTGCGCGGCGGGAGCTGGTTTGGCGCCTTGCCGGCGGCCATGCAAGACACCCTGCTGCGGGACGCGGCCACGCGCAAGCTGGCCGCCGGCCAGATGCTGTTTGCCCGCGGCAACGCCTTTGACGGCATCTACGGCGTGACTGCCGGCTCGGTGCAGATCGACACCCACAGCGAGTCTGGCAAGGCCGCCTTGATCGGCCTGCTGGGACCGGGCAGCTGGTTTGGCGAGATTTGCCTGTTCGACGGCCTGGCGCGCACGCACGACGCCCACGCCACCAGCGCGGCCACCGTGCTGCACCTGCAGCGCGACAAGCTCTACGCGATGCTGTCGGCGCACCCCGAATGGTGGCGCGAGTTCGGCAAGCTGCTCGCCGCCAAGACGCGCGAGGCCTTTCATTACGTGGAAGAGGCGCAATTGCTGCCGCCGCTGGCGCGCACCGGGCGCCGGCTGGTGGCCATTGCCCAGGCCTACGGCGACCTGCCCGGGCTGGAGCGCCGCTCCGTGCATATCCCGCAGGAACAACTCGGGCAGATGCTCGGGCTGTCGCGCCAGACCGTCAACCAGGCCCTGCGCGAACTCGAGGCGCGCGGGCTGTTGCGGCTGCACTATGCCGACATCGAGTTGCTCGACCTGCCGGCATTGCTGGCGCTGGCCTGACAGCGCCGCCCTTCCCGATCCCCTCAGCCTGCGCTGGCAGCGCAAACCAGACAGCCATCGCCATGACCTATCTAGACGACACCCGCCTGCAAGCCTATCTCAGCCGCATCGGCCACCCGCTGCCGAGCCAGCCGGACCTCGCCACGCTCGACAGCCTGATCGCGGCGCAACTGGCGCGGATTCCCTTTGAAAACGTCGACGTGTTGCTGCAGCGCCCGATCAAGATCGGCCTGGACGCGGTGTTCGACAAGCTGGTCGCCAACGCGCGCGGCGGCTACTGCTTCGAGCAAAACACCTTGCTTGCCGGCGCGCTGCGTGCGCTCGGCTACGTGGTCACGCCGCTGGCTGCACGGGTGCGCTGGAACGTGCCGGAAGACGTGCCCACCATGCAATCGCACATGCTGCTGCGCGTGGAGGCCGCGCATCACAGCTATATCGTGGACGTGGGCTTTGGCGGCCCTACGCCGTATCGGGCCATGCCGCTGCCACAGGCGGAGCAAGCCGATCCGTCGTTCCCGTACCGCCTGTCCTGCGTGGAGACGACAGGTGCGGCCTTTCACGTGTACGACCTGGAGGTCAAGACCGCAAGTGCGTGGTTCAAGCTCTACCRGTTCGATCTTTCGCCGCAGCAGGCCATCGATTTCGAGCCGCGCAACTGGTACACCTCCACCCATCCCGACAGCCTGTTCCGCAACGCCCTGACCCTGGCGCGCTCGCAAGGCGACACCCGGCTGACGCTGATCAACGGCGACTTTGCCGTGCGCGCGGCCGATGGCAGCGTGCAGCGCCAGCAACTGGAAACGCCGGCTGCCATTGTCCAGGCGCTGCGAGATCGATTCGGGCTGGCGCTGGATCCTGCCAGCGAGGCGCAACTGGCCCAGCTTTTGCCCGCGCTGATTGAGGCGCGCAGCAACAGATAAGCGTTCGCTTCACCAGGGTTCGGGCAGCAGTTCGAGCCCGGCGGCCGCAAGCAGCGCCGGCAACCCCGCAT
>NZ_JBFTSF010000342.1:0-6051 GCF_056399905.1 Cupriavidus sp. 01L46 | reverse complement strand
ACCCAATCCATCGGCAAATCATGCTCCTGCGGCGCCAGCGCCACGCGGCAGGCCTCATGCCCGATGCCGATCGCCACCGGCGCGTTCCCGCCGGCGGCGAGCGCCGCCAGCGTGCGGTCGTAGAATCCGCCGCCATAGCCCAGGCGGAACTTATCCCCGCTGAAACCGACACATGGAATCAGCAGGACGTCTGGCAGCAAGGGCGGCGTGCCGTCGGGCACGGGAATGCCGTAATGCCCGGCAATCATTGGCGTAGCCGGCTCCCATTGGTGGAAATCCAGCGGCGCGCCCGGCCGGCTTACCACCGGCAGGGCTGCTTGCCGCCCGGTGGCGCCGGCCAGCCAGCGCGAGACCACGCCACGGGCGTCGAACTCCTGCTGGATCGGCCAGTAGAAGCCTAGGCGATGCACGGGCAGGCGCTCGAGCAGGGCGGCCAGCGCGGCTTCGATGCTGGCGTCGGCGGCGGGGCGTTGCGGCAATGCGCCGCGCAGCGCCAGCAACTGGCGCCGCAGCGCTGCTCGCTGCACGCCAGGGTCGGGCTTTCCGGGCGCGCCGGAGGGGCTGCGAACGTCGTCGCTTGGCATGGCTGCGTGGGATAATGTTTGTTGTTGACCCAACATTGCACGGTCGGATGCGCGCCCTCGGAAGGTGTTGTCCGGCCGTCACAACAAGGAAGAAGAATGCCGAAGGGAGTATATCCGCAGCGTGCGGCCAAGGCCGCCCTAGCGGCGATCGCGTGCGCAGTGCTTGCCACGCCGGTATTTGCGCAGAAACGGCCTCAGCCGCAACCCCAATCGCAGTCGCTCGCCATCCCGAGCAACCCCGACGACGCTTTCGTGGCGCTGCGCGAAGCCGCGCGCAAAAACGACGTGGCACGCACCGACGCCATCTCGGCCACGCTGGTGGACTACCCGATCTCGTCTTACGTCGAGTACTTCCGCATCAAGCCGCAGCTGTTCGACACCAGCGGCCTGGCCCGCATCGATGCCCCTGACGATCAGGTGCGCGCCTTCCTGCAGCGCTACAAGGGCGAGGCCATTGCCGACCGCATGCGCAATGACTGGCTGCTGGTGCTGGGCAAGAAGCGCGACTGGGCCAATTTCGACGCCGAATACCCGCAGTTCGTGCTCAAGGACGATACGCAGGTCGAGTGCTACGCGTTGCTGTCGCGCGCGCTCAAGGGCCAGAACGTGGCGGCGGATGCGCGCGCAGCACTGAGCGATCCGCGCTACTACGGCGAAGGTTGTGTCGACCTGATCGGCTACCTGGCCCAAAGCAGGCAGATCGAGTCGAGCGACGTGGCCTTCCAGGCACGCCAGGCGCTGGAGCAGAACTATGTGACGCTGGCCGGGCGTATCGCCGCCACCGCGCCGGACGCGCGCGGCGACAGCAACACGCTCGCCACCGTGGTCAAGATGGCGCGCAATGATCCCTCGCAGGCCGCGGCCTACCTGAGCGCCAACGCCGGCAGCCTGTCGCGCGACGAGCAGGGCGCCGGCTGGGGCGTGGTCGGCCAGTACGCCGCCAAGAAGCTCGCCCCCGAGGCGGCCGGCTACTACCGCCGCCAGATGGACCTGGGCGGCAACCAGTGGCTGTCCGACGAAACGCAGGAGTGGCGCGTGCGCGCCGCGCTGCGCCAGGGTGACTGGAAGCAGGTGCGTCAGGCCGTGGAGCTGATGCGCCCCGAGCTGCGCGCCAAGGACCCGGCCTGGACCTACTGGTACGGGCGCGCGCTCAAGGCGGACAACCGCGGCGCCGAGGCCGAGAAGCAGTTCCAGGCGATTGCCGGCCAGTTCAACTTCTACGGCCAGCTGGCCAGCGAGGAGCTGGGCAACCGCATCGTGCTGCCGGCACGCACGCAAGTGAGCGATGCCGAGGTCAACGCCATGCGCACCCGCCCGGGCTTCCTGCGCGMACAGAAGTTGTATGACCTGAACCTGCGCTTCGAAGGCAATCGCGAATGGAACTGGGAACTGCGCGGCATGACCGACCGCCAGCTGCTGGCCGCCGCCGACTACGCCCGCCGCATCGAACTGCTGGACCGCGCCGTGAACACCGCGGACCGCACCCAGGCCGAGCATGATTTCTCGCTGCGCTTCCTGATGCCGTACCGCGACATCATGCAGCGCGCCACCGATGACGTGGGCCTGGATATGGCGTGGGCCTATGGCCTGGTGCGCCAGGAGTCACGCTTCATCATGAACGCGCGCTCGTCCGCCGGCGCCCATGGCCTGATGCAGGTGATGCCGGCCACCGCCAAGTGGGTTGCGCGCAAGATCGGCATGACGGACTTCTCGCCCTCGATGATGAGCGATCCCAATATCAACATCCAGCTCGGCACCAACTATATGAGCATGGTGCTGACTGACCTGGATAGCTCCTGGACGCTGGCTTCGGCCGCTTACAACGCCGGCCCGGGCCGTCCCAAGAACTGGCGCTCCAGCTTGCCGCGCCAGGTCGAGGGCGCGATCTTCGCCGAGACCATTCCGTTCTCGGAGACCCGGACCTACGTGAAGAATGTGCTGTCGAACGCCACGTACTATGCTGCATTGATGAGCGGCCGGCCGCAGTCGCTCAAGGATCGCCTGGGCGTGGTGTCGCCGTCGCAGATCACCACCACCAGCCTGCCCTGAGGTTTTAACGCCTTCAAGGCAGCGCGGTCTGCAGGCCAATGCGGTAGCCGGTGCGTGCTCCAGCCCTGGAGCGTGCGCCAGTCGTCCCTTGCCGCGGAGAGATCCATGCAGACCAGCAACGTTCTAGTGATCGGAGGGGCCGGCTTTGTCGGCAGCCACCTGGTGGCCCGCCTGGCAGGTGTTGCCACCGCGTCGGCCACGCCGCTGGAGCCGGGCACCGTCGTGGAGCCGTCTCTGGACCCCGAACGCATCGTGGCCGCTACCCGCGACGCCGAGCATGCGCAGCACCTGCTGCTGTTGCCGCGCGTCGAGGTGATCGAGCTGGACGTGAGGAACGATGTTGCGCTGAACGCCGCCATTGGCACGCTGGGCACCGACGGCATCGTGGTGAACCTGGTCGGCATTCTTCATGGCGAACGCGCCGAGCCCTACGGCGCGGCCTTTGCCGCCGCCCACGTGGACCTCGTGCGGCGCATTGTCGAGTCTTGCCGCAGCACTGGCGTGCGCAGGCTGTTGCACATGAGCGCGCTGGGCGCCGACAGCGCCGGCCCGTCGATGTACCTGCGCAGCAAGGGCGACGGCGAGCGCGTGGTGCGCGAGAGCGCTCTGGACTGGACCATCTTCCGTCCGTCCGTGATATTCGGCCCCGACGATCATTTCCTCAATCTGTTCGCCCATATGCAGCAACTGGCGCCCGTAGTGCCGCTCGCCTGCGCGCAAGCCAGGTTCCAGCCGGTGTACGTGCAGGACGTGGCGCAGGCCATGGTCAACGCCATGGCGACGCGGGACACCATCGGCCGCGCCTACGACCTGGCGGGGCCGCAGGTCTATACGCTGGAGGAGCTGGTGCGTTTTGCGGGCCGCGCCAGCGGCCACCCGCGCCCGGTCCTGCACCTGCCCGACGCCCTGGCCCGCGTGCAGGCAGCCATCCTCGAACACATGCCGGGCGCGCCGGTGATGTCGCGCGACAACCTGGACTCCATGCGGCTCGACAATGTCATGCGGGGGCCGATCGCGCCCGAGCTTGGGCTGGGCCAGCCGGTGGGGCTGGAGGTGGTGATGACCGATGTGCTGGCGGGCCGCGGGCACGAAAGCCAGATGCTGGGACTGCGGCGCAGCGGGTATCGTTGAGCGGCAGGCAGCCCGGCCCGGCTTTGCCCTTCGCATGTGACCAGGATTCACATCGCTGCGAGCGTAATTCGCTTGGAGGCGCTTGGCGCGGCTGGCTACAATGGTTCGTTCGCCGGCGTGCGCTTGCGTGCGCACGCTTCGCGCTGCGGGCTTGCCCCGGCCCCGAGCGCGCTCCCCCACGTTTTCCTGCAAGGATTTTGCGATGAAGCTCGTCATCGGCAACAAGAATTACTCTTCCTGGTCGCTGCGCCCCTGGCTGCTGATGCGCCAGGCTGGCATTGCGTTCGAAGAGGTCAAGGTGCGCTTGTTCGTGGCCGGGTTTGAGCAAGTGATTGCGAAGCACTCGCCCACCGGCAAGGTACCGGTGCTGGTCGATGGCGATGTCTCGGTGTGGGACTCGCTGTCGATTGCCGAATACCTGGCCGAGTCCTTTCCCGAGAAGCAGCTCTGGCCGGCTGACCGTGCCGAGCGTGCGCATGCGCGCTCGATCTGCGCGGAGATGCATTCGGGCTTCGGCAACCTGCGCAGCCAGCTGCCGATGAACGTCACCGCGGTGCTGCCCGGCATGGGCTGGAACGTAGCGGTGCAGCGCGACGTGGACCGTGTTGCCGCGATCTGGTCGGACCTGCGCGCACGCCATGCGGCCGCAGGCCCGTTCCTGTTTGGCGCGTTCACCATTGCCGACGCATTTTTCGCGCCGGTGGTCAGCCGCTTTGCCACTTATGGCATCCACCTGCCGGAGGCCGCCAAGCAATATGCGGACTTTATCCTGGCGCTGCCGGCCATGCAGGCGTGGATCGCCGATGCCCGTGAAGAGCGCGATTTCCTCGCCTCCGACGAGCCCTACCGCCTCACCCCCGATCGCGCCGACGCGGTCGTGATCAACCATTGAGCTCGTCCATGCAGGTGTATGCCGTAGGCGGCGCCATTCGCGACGCCCTGCTGGGCTTGTCGAGCCAGGACCGCGACTACGTGGTGGTGGGCGCAACCCCGGCCGAGATGGAAGCCCAGGGCTATAAGCCGGTAGGCAAGGATTTCCCCGTATTCCTCCATCCCAGGACCCGGGAGGAATACGCGCTGGCCCGCACCGAGCGCAAGACCGCAGCGGGCTACAAGGGCTTTTCGTTCTATTGCGCGCCGGACGTGACGCTGGAAGACGACCTGGTGCGGCGCGACCTCACCATCAACGCCATGGCGCAGGCGGTGGGCGACGACGGCGCGCTCACTGGCCCCGTSATCGACCCCTACGGCGGCCAGCGTGATCTCGCCGCACGGCAGTTTCGCCATGTGTCGGACGCCTTCGCCGAAGACCCGGTGCGGATCCTGCGCGTGGCGCGCTTCGCCGCGCGTTTCAATGATTTCACGGTAGCCCCCGAGACGCTGGTGCTGATGCGCCGGATGGTGGAAGCCGGCGAGGTCGACGCGCTGGTGGCCGAACGCGTCTGGCAGGAACTCGCGCGCGGCCTGATGGAGGCACGGCCCTCGCGCATGTTCGAGGTGCTGCGCGAATGCGGGGCGCTGGCGCGGCTGCTGCCCGAGCTGGACCGGCTATGGGGTGTGCCGCAGCGGGCCGACTACCACCCGGAGGTGGATACCGGCGTGCACGTGATGATGGTCGTCGATACCGCCGCCGCGATRCGCACCTCGCTGCCGGTGCGCTTTGCCGCGCTGATGCACGACCTGGGCAAGGGCACCACGCCCGAGGATGTGCTGCCGCGCCATATCGGGCACGAGCAGCGCAGCGTGGCATTGCTTGAAGCGGTTTGCAAGCGGTTGCGCGTGCCGACTGACTGCCGCGACCTGGCCGTGGTGGTGGCGCGCGAGCATGGCAATATCCATCGCGCCGAGGAGTTTGGCGCCGCTGCGCTGACGCGATTGCTGGAGCGGTGCGATGCGTTGCGCAAGCCGGCGCGGTTTGCTGAAGCGCTGCAGGCATGCGAGGCGGATGCGCGGGGGCGGCTTGGGTTTGAGGCGCGGGAGTATCCGCAGACGGCGCGGTTGATGATGGCGCTGGAAGCGGCGGCTTCGGTGGACGCCGGGGCCGTGGCGCGGGAATGTGCAGGGGATCCCGGGGTGATCAAGGATCGGGTGCATGCTGCGCGGGTGGCGGCGGTGGCGGCTAATTTGGGAGGGTAGGGGTTTAACTGCAACTGCAACTGCAACTGCAACTGCAACTGCAAATTCAGCTGCAACTGCTTAACTTCAACTTCAACTTCAACTGCAGTTTCACCTCCCCTGCGGGGCGGCGACCTACTTTCTTGTCTCGCCAAGAAAGTAGGCAAAGAAG
>NZ_JBFTSF010000341.1:0-6065 GCF_056399905.1 Cupriavidus sp. 01L46 | reverse complement strand
GCCACCGCCAGAGACAAAACCACGAAACCACCAAGTCAGGCAGGATCGTGGCGCTCCGCACCGCGAACGGCAGATGCCCGAACACTCACCGAGCAAAGCGATGAGGGGCACCACCACGTGACCATTGGGTCATGCCATAGCGATATCCTTCGGGCCGGTTGGACACGCCAGCCAACACTCCGGGCCGTACGACGCAACCACCGAGGCTGAACAGCCTTATTGCTCTGCTCCCGGCAGGGCGGCTTTCTTTTCGTTAGTTTTCTTTGCCGGTCAAAGAAAAGTGACCGGCAGCCCCCGCAGGGGGATGTCGTATGGCTCTTGGGTCCAAAAACCATCGCCGATGAAATAAACAGCGACCAACCCCGCAGGGCAACGTCGTATGGCCCTTGGGTCCAAAAACCATCGCCGCTCAAAAAAACAGCGACCAACCACCCAACACAACATCAATCAATAGACGCCCCAACACTCCTAACCACCCCCGCCCATTTCTGCCGATCCGCCTTCACCGTAGTCCGGAACTGCTCAACCGTCTCAATCCGCGGCGAATTCCCCGCCTCGATCAACTTCTGCCGGATCGCCGGCGTTTCAAGAGCGACCTTGACCGCATCGTTGATCTTCTTGCTGATCTTGGGATCCAGCCCCTTGGGGCCGAAGAAGCCAAACCAGATGGTGCTGTTGAAGCCGGGCAACCCGCTCTCGGCTATCGTCGGCACTTCGGGAATCACCGCCACATGGCTCTTGGTGGTCACGCCAAGCAGCCGCACCTTGCCGGCGCGATACTGCGGCAACACGCTCTGCACCTGATTAAAAATGCAGCAGACCTCGCCCTTGAGCACGGCTTGCAGCGCATCGGGGCCGCCCTTGTAGGGCACATGGACCATATCCAGGCCGGCGCGCGCGTTGAATTCGGCGAAGGCCAGGTGCGTGCCGGTGCCGTTGCCGGTCGACGCGTAGTTGTACTTGCCGGGGTTGGCCTTGACCTTCTCGATGAACTCCTTGACCGACTTCACGTCGATCACGGCGGGGTTCACGGTCAGCACGTTGGAGACTTCCACCAGCGGCGCGACAGGCGTGAAATCGGCTTCGGCGTCGAACGGCAGGCTCTTGTACAGGGCCGGGTTGATGCCGTGGGTGGCGGCGGTGCCGAGCAGCAGCGTGTAGCCGTCGGGCTTGGCATGGGCCACCACTTCGGAGGCCACATTGCCACCTGCGCCGGGGCGGTAGTCATAGATGATGGTGGCCTTGAGCGACTTCTGCAGCGATTCCTGCAGCGTGCGTCCCACCATGTCCACGCCGGAGCCGGCGGTAAAGCCCATCAGGATGGTGATCGGCTGGGTCGGCCAGGCCGGGTCCTGCGCGCGGGCCGGTGCGGCCAGCGTGCCCAGCGCGGCGAGCAGGCCAAGGYTGGCGGCCAGGCGGGAAGCGCGGGACGAATGAGACGAACTGGACGAATGGAAAGCGGACGAGATGCGGCGGGTAGCAGTGCGGAACATGGGGTACCGTCGAAAAAAGGAATGCGGGTCGGGGCTGCCGGCCGGGGTCTGGCGCCCCGGGCCAAAACAGCAAGATACCAACGATCCGCCGCATTACCAACGATGGAGTTCGCTTGAAGGTATGCCATGTTGGTATAAGCAGACATGGACCGGAGTCCTGCCGCCGCCCGCACAGGCGAAAGCGCCMCTTGCGCCCCTAGCTGCGCAGCAGCCCAACCAGTTCGTCGATGTCCGGCAGCGCCGCCGCCGTGCCGACAAAGCCGGCACCGCCGTCCTCGCCCGCCTCCAGGATGCCATCGGCCAGCGCGCGCTTGCCGTGATGCAGCGTGAGGATGYGCTCCTCGATGGTGCCCGCGCTGATCAGCCGGTAGACGGTCACCGGGCGTTGCTGCCCGATGCGATGGGCGCGGCCCATGGCCTGGTCCTCTGCCGCCGGGTTCCACCAGGGGTCGGCGATGATCACGTAGTCGGCGGCCGTCAGGTTGAGGCCGAAGCCGCCGGCCTTCAGGCTGATCAGGAAGACATCGCCCTCGCCGGCCTGGAACGCCGCCACGCGCCGCGTGCGCTCGGCCGCTGGCGTGGCGCCGTCAAGGTACTGCCAGGCCAGGCCGGCCTCGTCCAGCCCTTGGCGCAGCAGTTGCAGGAAGTCGACGAACTGGCTGAAGACCAGCGTCTTGTGCCCGTTGGCGGCCAGCTCGCCCGCCAGTTGCACGAAGGCGCGCACCTTGGCGCCCGCCTGCCCGAGTTCCAGTTGCAGCTCGGGCGTGACCAGGCGCGCGTCGCAGGCGGCGCGCCGCATCCGCATGAGCTGCGCCAGCACATGGATGCGCGCCTCGGCAGCGGGCTGGCCGGCGGCGGTCTTGCGGGCCTGCGGGCCTTTGACCACGGCCTCGGCTTCGGCGAGCGCCTGGCGGCGCAGCGCTTCGTAGTGGGCCGCCTCGATCGGGTCCAGCTCGATGCGCAACACCAGCTCGGTGCGCGGCGGCAGTTCGTCCAGGACCTGGGCCTTGGTCCGGCGCAGCACGAACGGCGCGATCATGCGGCGCAGCCGCTGGGCCGCCTCGCGCACGCCATTGCGCTCGATCGGCACGGCGAAGTGCTCGTTGAAGCGGACCAGCGAGCCGAGCAGGCCGGGGTTGCAAAAGCGCATGATCGACCACAGCTCGGCCAGCCGGTTTTCGACCGGTGTGCCCGACAGCGCCATGCGGAAATCGGCCCGCAGCTCGAACACCGCCTGCGAGCGCTTGGTGGCGGCGTTCTTGAACGCCTGCGCTTCATCGGCCACCACCGTGTGCCACTCGCGCTGGCAGAAGGCGTCGCGCGCCTGCAGCAGCAGCGTGTACGAAACAATCACCACGTCATGCGGGCCGGCTTGTTCCAGCAAGGCCGTGCGCTCGCCCTCGGCATAGATGTGCACGCGCAGCGTCGGCGCGAAGCGCCTTGCCTCTTCGCCCCAGTTGCCGCACACGGAGGTTGGCGCGATTACCAGCGCGGCGCCGCCGCCGGCGCGCGCCAGCATCACGGCGAGCGCCTGCAGCGTCTTGCCCAGCCCCATGTCGTCGGCCAGGCAGGCGCCGAAGCCGGCCTCGGCGAGCGACATGGCCCAGCGGTAGCCGTCTTCCTGGTAGGGCCGCAGTTGCGCGGCCAGGTTGGCCGGCAGCGCGGCGTCGCTGTTGCGCGCCCGGCGCAGCCGCGCCACGCGCTGGCGGAAATGCTGGTCGGGGTCGATGCCGGCGCCGGCCAGCACGTCGTCCAGCCAGGGCGCCGCCATCAGCGGCACCTTGATACCGTCGGGCACGTTGTGCGCCACGCTGGCCAGGTCGCGCAGCCTGGCGCGCAGGCTGCGCGTGAGCGCCACATACACGCCCTGCCCCATCGGCATGAAGCGCCCGGCATGGCTGCCGGCCCAGGCCAGCAACTGGCCGAGCTGCAGCACCAGCCCCTCGGCCACGCCCAGCTCGCCGACCAGCTTGAACCATTCGCTCTCGGTCTCGATATGCACCGCCAGTTGCGGGATATCGGCGCCCACCACGCGGATTTCCTTGCCCCGGGGCCATTCCACCGCCAGCACGGCGGACAGCCCGGGCAACTGCTCGACCACCGACAACGCCTCCTCCGGATCGGCCAGGGTCCAGTCATATTCGCCGCTTTCGGGCGAGCGCGGCACCAGGAAGGGCAGCGCGTCGAACACTTCGGCCACGCTTGCCAATTCGGCCTTGAGATCGCGCACCGTGGCCAGGCTCTCCCCTTTGACCGCCGCCATCAGCCGCTCGCGCCCGCTGCCCGGGGCCAGCCGTGGCCCAAGCGGGCCCAGCGGCGTCACCACCAGGCGCAGCGAAAGGCCTTCGCCCAGCGGCGACAGCTCGGCGCGCAGCCGGCTCTCGGTCTCGAGCTCGCGGGCGCTGCCGTCGTGGTCGGAGTGCACCTGGAAGTGACCGGACAGCGCGCGCAGCGTGGCGTCAAGCTGCGCATGGGCCTCGGCCGGCACCGCCAGCCCGTCGGCGATCAGTTGCGCCGCGCCCTGCTGCGCGGGTGTCAGGCGGATCACGCGCAGGCGCTGCGAGCCTTCGCGCAGCACGGTGATCTGGCGCAAGGCCTCGGCGTCCGCGCGGCTGCCGGCAGGCAGGAAGCTGTCCATCGCCGGGGCCTCGCGCACCGGGGGTGAGACCCGCAAGGTGTAGCGGCCACCCTGGCGCACCACTTCCAGCGTGGGGGCGCCCTCCACCACTTCCAGCGTCTGCTCGGGCGCCTGCGCCAGCACCACGCCCGGATGCCCGACCAGCGCCAGCATGGCGGCGGCGCGATCGAGCACGTAGCGGCGGTGATAGGACTGGTCGCGGCGGACCGCGCGGGCGACGCGGGCGTCCCACGGCTCCAGCCGGTCGTCTTCGGCAAGGCGGGCCAGCGGGACGGGACGCGGCTTGTTCCAGCCGCGCGGGCCGCGCTGCTGCTCCAGCGGCTCGATGGTGCCGACCGCGCCGTCGGCGTCGATGGTCAACGCCCACAACAGGCGGCTGGCGCTGGCGCCGTCGGGCGCGCGCGTCTCGCCCGCCAGGGCCTGCAACGCTTCGAGCGCGAGCCGCCAGCTTTCCTGGCGCTGGCCGGCAAAGAAAGCTGGCGGCACCGGCTCGCCCGCATCCAGCGCCAGCGCGGCGTCCAGTTGCTGCGCGAACCAGTGCAGGCCGCAGCCTTGCAGGCGCGCACGCAGGGCCGCAACGGCCTCGGCGCGGGCGGCCGCCGGCTGGCGCCGCCCGCTGGCTTGCTTCACGTCGCCGAGCCAGGCGCGCAGCAGCACGCGCCAGAACTGCGCGAGCGGCGGCACCTCGGGGCGCAATGCGAACGCGGCCTCGTCCAGCCGCGCGTCACCCTTGTGCACGGCCAGCACGTGGCACCACAGCCCCCAGCGCTCGGTCGGCGCCGGGCTGCGTGTGCCCGCTTCCGCCTGGCAGAACTTGCGGGCTTGTTCGAGGTGGGCCGGCGTGCGCTGGGCCAGCAAGGACAGCGGATAGCAAGGCGCCAGTGAAGGCGGCAACAAGCCGGTTCGCTGGCGGCTTTCGGTCCGTAGCCGCTTGAGCGCCGCCTCGAAGCCCGCCTGGGCGGCTGGCCAGTCGCCTTCCTGCATGCGGGCAAAAGCGCGCAGGGCGTCGCCATCGCCGCCGCCCGCGTCGCCCATCGTGGATAGCAAGGCAAGGGCCGCCGGGCGCTCGCCGGCGTACAACCGGCCCTCGGCCAGCGCGGTGCGAATGGGGACCGGCAGCGCCTGCGGATCGTCGGCGTGGCAGGCCAGTCCGTAATCCAGGTAGGGCTGCAAGCGGGGATCCCAGTCGAAATAGAGACAGTCCAGGATCGCCAGCAAGATGCGCCAGCGCCAGGGCGGCACCACCTGGTCCAGCAGCGCGGCGTCGCCGCTGGCCAACGCCGCTTCCACCAGCATTTCGGCGCGGTCGGCTCCGTCCCCCCAAGGCGCCAGCATTTCGCCGATGGCCGCCTCCGAGGCTCCAGAGAACAGCATCTCGCGCAGCCGCCTGGCGTGCATGCGGCCTGGCGATTCACGATGGGAGGCGGAGGGTCCAGACGGCGGCGGCAGGGTCACGGGTGGCAGTGGCGGCATACACAATGTGACGATTTTAGACCCCGGCGCGCCCGCGCCCGCGTTGGCACAGGGGGTCTCGGGGTTTACAATGTCGCTTTTGCATGACTGATGGCGCTCTGGGAGAGAACCATGTCGATGGCGGATCGCGACGGTAAAATCTGGATGGACGGCAAGCTGATCGAATGGCGCGACGCCAAGATCCATGTGCTGACCCATACCCTGCATTACGGCATGGGGGTGTTTGAAGGCGTACGTGCCTACAAGACGCCGGCCGGTACCGCGATCTTCCGTCTCAAGGAGCACACCCGCCGCCTGTTCAACTCGGCCAAGATCTTCCAGATGCAGATGCCGTTCGACGCGGCCACGCTGGAGGCCGCGCAACGCGAGGTGGTGAACGCCAACCAGCTCGCGTCCTGCTACATCCGCCCGCTGGTCTGGATCGGCTCGGAAAAAATGGGCGTCTCGGCCAGGGGCAACAC
>NZ_JBFTSF010000340.1:0-6069 GCF_056399905.1 Cupriavidus sp. 01L46 | reverse complement strand
ACCTGGCGGCCTGGCTCAAGCGCGGCAAGCACGCCGCCGGCAGCTCGCAGGCCTGATCCCGGGCGATCCGGGCAATCGAGCGGCAACTGCGAGGGCCTCGGCAAGCCGCCCTCGCAGTTGCCGCTCGTTTCCTGCTTAATAGGCGACCGTGTAGCGCTGGCACGAGTGCGCCGGTTTTTCCACTTCGTCGATCATGGCGATGGCATAGTCTTCCATCGAGATCCAGCTCTTGCCGCTGGCGTCGGAGAGCAGCGTCTCCTCGCCCACGCGGAATTTGCCCGTGCGCGTGCCCGGCTCGAACAGGGCTGCGGGGGACAGGAAGGTCCAGTCGATCGCTGTCTCGTTGCGCAGGGCGTTGAGGAAGTCGCGTCCCGCCAGGGCCTCCGCCTTATAGGCTTCCGGGAACTGCGGCGTATCGACCAGTTGCGCGCCCGGTGCCACGAAGAGGCTGCCCGCGCCGCCCACCACCAGCAGGCGGGGCACGCCGGCGGCCTTGACCGCGGAGGTGATCTGTTCGGCTGTGGTCTGCAGGAAACGTACGGTGCTGATTGCCACGTCGTGGCCAGCGAGGGCGGCCGCCAGGGCCTTGGTGTCCGCGGCATCTGCATTGATCGTGGCGAGGCCCGGCCGCGTGGCAAGCTTGTCGGCCTGGCGTGCGATAGCGGTGACCGTGTGGCCGCGGCTCAGGGCTTCGTCGATGAGGCGAGTGCCGACACGGCCGGTGGCGCCGATGATTGCGATCTTCATGTTGACTCCTTTGTTGCGCTGTTGAATATCGATGTGAAACTATATTAGTTACATATTGGGATAAAAATTTTACGGCTTGCGTTGCCGGGCCGCGCGCTCCACATCGGCGAGCATGCCGGCAATCGTGATCCCGGCCAGCGCACCATCCATCGCGGCCTGTGCGCGGTCCGCGGCGTGCTTCAGCGCGCCGGTAATTTCCCGTCCCACCATGCATGCCGGATTGGGCACGCTGTGGTGCGGCGCGATCAGCGTGGCCGACTCCACCGCACGGAACACATCGAGCAACGTGATCGATGTCGCCGCGCGCGCCAGCGAGGCGCCGCCGTTGCTCCCCATCACCGTGCTCACCAGCCCCGCCTCGGCCAGCTGGCTGACCAGACGGCGGATCAGGACCGGGTTCGTGCCCACGCTGCCCGCGATCAGCGACGACGGCAAGGGCTCCGCGGCGCTGGCCAGCAAGGTGAGGATATGGACGGCGACGGCGAATCGGCTGCTGGTGGTCATGGTGGGTGAGGCAATGTGAAACTATCTTAGTTACAGATAGCCGTCGCTGTCAAGCGACTGGCGGGCCACGCAGGCATGCTGATGTGGCATGCGCCTGCAGCAATAGGGTGGTTTGCACCTGAAAACGTCGGAAAACGCGACATTCCAGCGTGTGAATGGCGGAAGAATGCCGGGAGCGCCACTGAAACTGATACACTCACCCGCAGCGCAGCAGTCGGCTGCTGCTCCGGCCGCGCCCTGGCAGTTCGTGTGAGCGCCAGGCTGTGTGGATGCCCCTGCCTCAACAGGCAAGAGCGGACTCCACGCCCCGGGGCGGTCGTTGCTGTGACTGGTATTTAGTCAATAGTTAATAGTTAATAGTTAAGTCGCGCAGTCGCGCCAATATCGAATCGGGAGTGCCAAGTTGCAAGATCAGACGCCGGAAAACAAAAAACCCGCAGGGCTCGAAAGCGCTGCGGGTTTTCCGTTTGATCTGGTGCCCAGGAGAGGAATCGAACCTCCACAGTGTTGCCACCGCTAGGACCTGAACCTAGTGCGTCTACCAATTTCGCCACCTGGGCGGGCGTCGAAACAACCGAAGCGCTCATTATAGCGACCGCAAATCGTTTGTCAAATAATTCTAGAAAAAATTGAATCAGAATAACTATCCGATCCCTAGTCGGGAAGAAATCCTTGGCGTCCTGCGGACGTCGGGGTCGCCCTTGTCGGGCGGCGATATCGCCAAGGCGCTCGCTGTCACGCGCAAAGAACACGACGGCTTCCAGAAACGCCTCGCCGCCATGGAGCGTGACGGCCAGATCGAACTCAACCGCAAGGGCCGCTACGAGCTGGCCAACCAGCCTAACTTTGTGGTCGGCCGGGTGCAGGGCCACCGCGATGGCTTCGGCTTCCTGATCCGCGACGATGGCGATGACGACATCTTCCTGCCKGAGCGCGAGCTGCAGAAGGCCATGCACAACGACCGCGCCCAGGTGCGCGTGATCGGCTACGACCGGCGCGGCCGGCCCGAAGGCCAGATCGTCGAGATCCTCGAGCGTGCCAACCGCTACGTGATCGGCCGCCTGCTGAGCGAAGGCGGCGTGCTGGTGGTGGCGCCCGAAGACAAGCGCATCAGCCAGGACATCCTGATCCCGCCGAAATCGCAAGGCAAGGCGCAAGTCGGCCAGGTCGTCAGCGTCGAGATCATCGACTACCCCGATCGCTACGTGCAGCCCGTGGGCCGTGTGGTGGAAGTGCTGGGCGACTTCGACGATCCCGGCATGGAAATCGAAATCGCCGTGCGCAAGTACGGCGTGCCGCATGAATTCTCGGATGCCTGCGCCAAAGAAGCCGCCGGCCTGCCCGACGAGGTGCGCGAGTCCGACCTGGAGCACCGCATCGACCTGCGCGACGTGCCGCTGGTGACGATCGACGGCGAAGACGCGCGCGACTTCGACGACGCTGTCTACTGCGAACCCGTCAAGATCGGCCGCTCGAAGGGCTGGCGTCTGGTGGTGGCGATTGCCGATGTGTCGCACTACGTGCGTCCCGGCACGGCGCTCGACGCCGATGCGCTGGATCGCGCCACCTCGGTGTACTTCCCGCGCCGCGTCATCCCGATGCTGCCGGAAAAGCTCTCCAACGGCCTGTGCTCGCTGAACCCGCAAGTCGACCGCCTGTGCATGGTGTGCGATGCGGTGATCACCGCCAAGGGCGAGCTCAAGGGCTATCAGTTCTATCCCGCCGTGATGCATTCGGCGGCGCGCCTGACCTATAACGAGGTCTGGTCGGTGCTGTCCAACACCAAGGGCCCGGAGGCGCATAAGCGTGCCGACCTGGTGCCGCACCTGCAGAACCTGTACGAGCTGTTCCAGGTCCTGCTCAAGGCGCGGCGCGAGCGTGGCGCGATCGACTTCGATACCACCGAGACCTACATCGTCTGCAATGCGCAGGGCAAGATCGAGCAGATCCTGCCGCGCACCCGCAACGACGCCCACCGCCTGATCGAGGAATGCATGCTGGCCGCCAACGTGTGCGCCGCAGACTTTCTCGAGCGCTTCAAGCATCCCACGCTGTACCGGATCCACGCCGGCCCGAGCGAGGAAAAGCTGAAGAACCTGCGCGAGTTCCTGCGCTCCGTCGGGCTTTCGCTGGCCGGTGGCGACAAGCCGCAGGCGGGCGACTACGCCGACGTGATGGACAAGATCAAGAGCCGTCCCGACGCGCCGATGTTGCAGACCATGCTGCTGCGCTCGATGCAGCAGGCGGTCTACAGCCCGGACAACATCGGCCACTTCGGCTTGTCGTACGAGGCTTACGCCCACTTCACCAGCCCGATCCGCCGGTACCCGGACTTGCTCACGCACCGCGCCATCAAGGCCGTGCTGGCCCATACCAAGTACCGGCCGGCATTTGCACCGGGCACCGCGCYGAACACCGCGATCGCGCCCAAGGCGCGCCGCATGCAGGCCAAGGACGCCKCCGAGAAGGCAGAGCGCAGCGCCGCGCGCGCCCAGCGCAACGAAGCCATCTGGGACGAGCTCGGCCTGCACTGCTCGGCCAACGAGCGCCGCGCCGATGAAGCCTCGCGCGATGTGGAAGCCTGGCTCAAGTGCTACTTCATGCGCGACAAGCTTGGCAGCGAGTACTCGGGCACCATCAGCTCGGTCACCTCGTTCGGCATCTTCGTGCAGCTCGACGAGCTCTATGTCGAAGGCCTGGTCCATGTCACCGAGCTGGGCAGCGATTACTTCCAGTACGACGAGGCGCGCAATGAACTGCGCGGCGAGCGTACCGGCATCCGCTACCGCCTCACCGACCGCGTCCGCGTGCAGGTTTCGCGCGTGGACCTCGATGCGCGCAAGATCGACTTCCGCCTGGTGCAGGAGCCCTCAGCCAAGAACCTGCGTGGCCGCGCCCCGACCGTCGATGCCGCGCCGCGCGTGCCCGCCGCGCACGCCGTGCCCGCGCGCAAGAAGGGCCGTCAGCTGGCCGCGCTGCTGGGTGGCAGCTCCAAGCCGGAAGAGTCGTTCGACGAAACGCTGGACCGCGTGATCGAAGAGCAGCCGGTGTTCGAAGCTGTCATGACGCCGGTCAAGCCGCACGTGGGACAGGGCGCCAAGGCCGGCGGCAAGCCGGCCAAGCGCGCCGCCAAGCCCAAGCCGCAGCATCTGGGCTCGGCGCACAAGGGCGGCGCCAAGCCCGCCGGCAAGAGCAGCCGCGCTTCGCGCAAGCGCACCTGACGGCCATGGCGCCGGCGCCGGCTTGCCCGGTTCCGGCGCCATGGCTGCGGACACGGGGCAAGCTCCGGCGGGAATGTACAATCTCGCCATGGCTAAACAAAAACTCCTGATCGGCTTTCACGCCGTCACCGCGCGCCTGCGCCAGGACGCCGCTGGCGTCACCGATGTCTACGTAGAATCCGCGCGGCGTGACCGCCGCATGCAGGACTTCATCCGCCTTGCCGAAAGCCTCAAAGTCCGCCTGCACCCGGTGGATGCCGAGCGCCTGCGCGGCATGGCCGGCACCGACCGCCACCAGGGCGTGGTCGCCCGCGCCGAAGATGTGGCGCTGGCCCTCAATCTTGACGAACTGCTCGACGGCATCGAGGGCACGCCCTTGCTGCTGGTGCTCGACGGCGTCACCGATCCGCACAACCTGGGCGCTTGCCTGCGCGTGGCCGATGGCGCTGGCGCGCACGCCGTGATCGCCCCGAAGGACCGCAGCGTGGGGTTGAACACCACGGTGGCCAAGGTGGCCAGCGGCGCGGCGGAAACCGTTCCCTACATCACTGTCACCAACCTGGCGCGCACGCTGCGCGAGTTGCAGGAGCGCGGCATCTGGGTGATCGGCACGGACGACGGCACGGAAAAGACGCTCTATGACGTCGATTTCAAGGGACCGGTTGCCCTGGTGATGGGCGCCGAAGGCGAGGGCATGCGCCGCCTCACCCGTGAAACCTGTGACGAGCTGGTCAGCATCCCGATGGCCGGCGGCGTGGAAAGCCTGAACGTTTCCGTGGCTAGCGGCGTGTGCCTGTATGAGGCGGTGCGCCAGCGCCGCCTGAAGCGCTGAGCGCTGGGGCGGCATCCGTGGTGACGGCGGACATCGACGCACAGGCGCTCGCGGCATCGCGCCGCCTGATCGGCGAAGCCACCAATATCATGGTGCTCACCGGCGCGGGCGTATCGGCCGAGTCCGGCGTGCCCACGTTCCGCGACGCCATGACCGGCCTGTGGTCGCGCTTCAATCCCGAGGAACTGGCCCAGGAAGACGCCTACCGGCGCCAGCCCGCGCTGGTCTGGGAGTGGTACCTGCACCGGCGCGAGCTGGTGGCGGCCACCGAGCCCAACCCGGCGCATATCGCCCTGGTGGCGCTCGCCGCGCAGAAAATCGTCACCCTGGTCACACAAAACGTGGATGGCCTGCACCAGCGCGCCGGCAGCCGCGATGTGATCGAGCTGCACGGCAACCTGTTCGCCAACAAGTGGCTTGACGGCTGCGGCCGTTGCGACCCGGCGACCGCCGTGCCGGGCGTGCCGCCGCGCTGCTCCCTTTGCAATGCCATGATGCGCCCCGGCGTGGTGTGGTTCGGCGAGGAACTGCCGCGCGTGGCCCGCTATCGCGCCGAGCACGCAGCCGAGCAGTGCGATCTTTGCATCGTGGTGGGCACCTCCGGCCTGGTTTATCCGGCGGCCGGCTTGCCCGGCGCCGCCAAGGACCATGGCGCGCATGTCATCGTGGTCAATCCCGAGCCCTCGGCGCTGGATCAGACCGCCGACATTGTGCTGCGTGGCCCGGCCGGCGTGGTCTTGCCCTTGCTGTGGGACGGTGTGCGCG
>NZ_JBFTSF010000339.1:0-7068 GCF_056399905.1 Cupriavidus sp. 01L46 | reverse complement strand
GCTGTATCGAGTGCCCATTGCACCAGGGGCGCTTCGACATCCGCAGCGGAAAGGCGATGTGCGCGCCGGTAACCGTGGACTTGCGCACACACACAGTCAAGCGGGAGGGCGACGACATCTACGTTTTGTCGCCTAGAAGCAAGTGAAGTCGCCCGGAATTGTTATCGTTGGGGCAGGGCAGTCGGCTGCCGTCGCGGCACACGCGTTGCGCGAACATGGCTACCGCGGGCACATTGCCATGCTGGGCCGAGAGTGGCACAAGCCTTATGAGCGTCCTCCTCTGTCTAAAGCAGTCTTGGTTGCCGCGCAAGAGCCCCTACTCGACGTACTGGCGGAAGAAGCCTGGGCGCGCAGCAACATCGAGCTGCTGAACGGTAGCGATGTGGCTGCTTTAGATTTGGCGCAGCAGGAAGTCCGCCTCGCTAACGGTCAGACGATTGAGTACGAAAAGTGTTTGGTCGCCACGGGCGGCGAAGCCAGGACGCTGCCGTGTTGTCCGCCCTACAGACGTCGCGTGCACTACATACGTACGTTGGATGACGCACGACGGCTGCGCGTAGCGCTCCAACGCAGGCCGCAAGTTGCGATTCTGGGGGGCGGCTTCCTCGGCTTAGAAATAGCACATGCAGCACTTGCCGTGGGGGCGTCGGTCACCGTGCTAGAGCGCGCGACGTCTCTGCTCGATCGTTTCCTGCCACCGGAGGTGTCCGCGTGGCTGCAGTCCAACTTGTGCCGAGCAGGGGCGCGGGTGCTTCTCGGCACCTCCGTCAGCGACGCCTTTCCAGTCGAGACTGGACGTATGCTGCTGGCGACGGACGCGGGCGCGCGGCTTGAAGTCGACGAGGTCGTTGTCGCGATTGGTCTGTCGCCGAACGATGCTCTGGCCCGTAACGCGGGCCTGGAGATTGGGCCTGGTGGTGGCGTACTGGTGGACGCCAATTGCCGCACCAGCAATGAGCACGTGTTCGCCTGCGGTGACTGCGCCAGCCAGCAACGTCCAGGCCAAGCTCAGCCGACACGTCTGGAGTCGTGGCAGAACGCGAACGAGCAAGCACGCACGGCCGCCGCTGCCATGCTCGGCGCTTCCCCGCCGAAGCCCCCGGTACCGTGGTTTTGGACCGATCAAGGCGCGCACAACATTCAGATGCTCGGCCTGCCAGCAGACGACCTCGAGTATGTGCGTCGCGGAGATCCTAGCAATGCCAAGGCGTTGTGGATCGGCCACCGCCGCCTTGTGCCCATCCACGCAGTCGCTATCAACGCGGGCTCCGAGCTACGCGCATTGCGACCGCTTTTCGATCGGGACCAACCGGTACAGCTGCAGGACTTCCATCTGGACACATTGAATCTTCGCGCTTGGGCCAAGCAGCAGGCGCTGGCCGACGCGGCGGTCCCACGTTAATCAAAGGAGCTTCTATGTTTCAGTCGCAAGCGGTCATCGGCATTACAAATGCCCAGAAGAATCCCCCTTTAGAACAGTGCGTCTGGCCGGAGGACGCCCTCAACAACATCCCGGATTGGGTCTACACCAGCCAAGCCGTCTATGACCTAGAGATCGAGCGGATCTTTCGTGGGGATACTTGGAACTTTGTCGCTTTGGAGGCGGAGATTCCGAACCCGGGCGACTACAAACGCGGGTACGTCGGCTCCACGCCGGTAGTGGTCGCTCGTGCCGAAGACAGCACGATCTCTGTCTTTGAGAACCGCTGCGCCCATCGCGGCGCCGAATTCTGCCGCAGCAACCAAGGCAATGCGAAAGAATTCGTCTGCCCTTATCACCAGTGGTCGTATGACCTCAAAGGGAATCTGCAGGGCATACCTTTCAAGCGAGGTGTCGACAAGGTTGGCGGCATGCCGGCGAACTTCCGCAACGCCGACCACGGCACCCGCCAGCTGCGCGTGACAACGCGCAATGGAGTGGTGTTCGCCACGTACTCCGACAGGACCCCCTCTCTAGAAGAGTACATGACCAAGGAAATCGTCGACGAATTCGATGTCACCTTTCCCGGGAAAAAGCTCAAGATCCTCGGCTACTACCGCAACGAGCTCCCGTGCAACTGGAAGATGTACCACGAGAACCTCAAGGATCCGTACCACGCGACGCTGCTGCACTCGTTTCTCGTGGTGTTTGGTCTGCTGGTTCCAGGCATCAAGGCAAGCGTGTTCGCAGACCAGGAGCACGGGCGCCACGGCTACATGGCTTCCGCCAAGCCACAGCAGACGTACGCCACCGTCTCAGACGACAACAAGGCGGAGATGAGGTCGTTTGACGAGAACCTGAAGCTGCACGATGAGCGCTTCGTAGACTTCGTGCGGGAGTTCAACTCGCCCTGGTCTGCGTGCATGATGACTCTATGGCCGAACCTGATCGTCCAGCGCGAAATGAACACCTTGGGTGTGCGCCAGATCATCCCCAATGGCCCGCACAGCATGATCATGCAGTGGACCATTTTTGGTTATGAAGACGACACGCCGGAGATGACCAACCACCGCTTGCGCCAAGGCAACCTCATGGGCCCTGCCGGCTTCTTGGGCCTCGAAGATAACGAGGCACTGAAGTTCGTCCAGGACGGCTTGCGGCGCTCGAGCACTGACAACAATGTGCTCAAACTGGATGCTGACCAACTCGGCACAACGCGAGGCCTCATCTCGGAGTCCTGCATTCGCTCCCTCTACGCGTACTACCGCGGGGTCATGGACATTCCGGTCGCAGGGAGCGCAGCATGAGCAAGTTACTCGCCTACAAGTCTCCGACGATCTCGCCCATGCGGGCGGCTCATTTGCGYGCCGAGGTCGACGCCTTTCACGCAGAGTACTGCGCCGTGCTGGACGCGAACGAGATCGGGCGCTGGCCGGACTTTTTCAGCAACGATGCGACGTACCGGATTACCTCGCGCGAGAACGCGCTGCTGGACATGCCCGTGGGCCTCATCTACTGCGAGGGTCGCGACATGATCCGTGACCGAGCCATGGCCATCGCGAACTCACAGATGTTCGCACCGCGGCATATGCTGCACGTCCTCGGTATAACACGAGTGCTGGAGGAAGCTGAAGACACAATCAGCGCTCAGACGCCATTCCTCTTGATGCAGACCTTGATCGAGGGGCCCACCACCGTGCATCTGTCCGGAATCTTTCACGACCGCTTCGTGCGCCAGGAGGAACGGCTTCTGATTGCCAGCCGGCTTGTGGTGCATGACACCGAAATCCTGGCGACGTCCTTGGCGTACCCAGTCTGAGATCAGATATGTTCCAAATCAATCGCACCCCAAAAATCGCGCTCGAAGAGCACTTCTCCGCGCCAGGTTTCTCTGAGTATTCCGCTGACATGACGCGGTTGTTTCCGCCCGAAATCCTCGCTGAGCTTGGCGCAAGGCTGACCGACTTCGATGATCGGCGTCTGGCGGAAATGGATGCCGGCAACATCGAGTACGTCGTGCTGTCGCAAACGATGCCCGGCGTGCAGGCGGAGACGAACCGGGCTGTAGCCATACGTCGCGCGCGTGAGAATAACGAGTTCCTCGCTGGCCGGATTGCCCGGCATCCGCAACGCTTCGGCGCCTTCGCGCACGTGGCGCTGCAGGATCCCAAACTAGCCGCCGACGAGCTGGAGCGTACTGTTCGTGAATACGGCTTCAAAGGCGCGCTGATCAATGGCCATACTTTGGGGCGCTACTACGAGAGTCAAGACTTTGATGTGTTCTGGGAGAGGGCGGAGGCGCTAGGCGTGCCCATCTATCTGCACCCCACGCGCTTCAGCCAGGCCCCCGCGCTACTCGACGGCATGCCTGTGCTGCAGGGTGCCGTCTGGGGTTGGGGGGTGGAGACGGCTGGTCATGCCTTGCGCTTGCTGTTCGGAGGCGTGTTCGACCGGTTTCCGGGCCTCGTCTTGCTGTTGGGCCACATGGGCGAGTTCCTGCCGTACCAGCGCTGGCGGATGGACAGCCGCTACGCTGCCTATCCAATGGGCGTGAAGCTGAAGCGCAAACCGAGTGAATACATCGGAAGCAACATCCTGATCACAACATCTGGCGTGTGCTCTGTGCCCTCATTAATGGGAGCGATCGGCGAGATCGGGGCAGAGGCTGTGCTCTACTCCGTCGACTACCCCTACGAATCCACTGCGGAGGCCTGCAAGTTCATCGAGCAGGCGCCGCTGGACGACACAACCCGTGCGCTGATCTGCCATGGCAATGCTCGCCGGATCTTCAAGCTTGGCGGCTCGGGCAGCTCGGACGACTTAGCCCTCATGCAGTGCTAAAACCTCTCGTAGAAAGGACAAACAATGTCAGTCAGCGATTTTCAAATGATCAAGGCTTGGGACGAGGTTCTCAGGTTGAGCAACGTACGGGCCGGGCAGACGATTTCTATCCTGTGCGCCCCTCATACGCATCCACAGACGCTGCGCACGGCGACGATCGCGGCCCAAGCCGCTGGCGCGATCGTCACCAAGATCGAGCTGCCACCCATCAACGCGGAAAAAGCGACCAGCCGCGACCTGATGAACTACTTGGGCGAGACACCGCTCACCAACAATCCTGTTGCTCTCGCAGCATTGAAGAGCAGCGACCTCGTGCTGGACTTGATGTTGCTGCTGTTCTCGCCCGAACAGATGGAAATCCTGGACTCTGGAACCAAGATCCTCCTGGCCGTGGAGCCGCCCGAGATTTTGGTGCGCACCGTGCCAACTGCGGCCGATCGCAAACGAGTGCTGGAGGCATCGAAGCTGTTGCGCCGCGCAAAGCAGATGCACGTGACCTCGCCGGCTGGGACGGATGTGACTTTCCAGATCGGAGAGTTTCCAACGATCAGCGAGTACGGTTTCTGCGAAGAGCCTGGGCGCTGGGATCACTGGCCGAGCGGTTTCCTTTTCACGTTCGCCAATGAGGGTGGCAGCGACGGCACCATCGTTATCGATCGCGGCGACATCCTGCTGCCGCAGAAGAACTACGTTTCGGAGATGATCACGCTGAACTTGCGTGACGGTTTTGTGCGCGAAATCGAAGGCGGCGTCGACGCTGCAATGATGCGGGAGTTCATGGAGGCTTATAAAGACCCCGAGGCGTACGCCATGGCGCACATCGGCTGGGGCATGCAGCCGCGGTGCTACTGGCACACACTGTCACTGCTCGACCGAGAGCAGACGGTTGGCATGGACGCACGTGCGTTCGAAGGAAATTTCCTATTCTCGTTAGGGCCGAACAACGAGGTCGGCGGCCCGCGCACGACGGCCTGTCACCTCGACATCCMGCTGCGAAATTGTACGGTGAAGGTTGATGACACCGTCGTCGTGCGTGATGGCAAAGTCATCGAGGAAGCCTTCAATGAGCGCTGACCATACCATCTACCAGAAGCAGGGCTTCGGCGCCACCATKCCTCCAAAGGCGCCGTATGGTCTGCTGATCGTCGACTTCATCAATGGGTTCGCCGATCCAGGCAGATTTGGCGGCGGCAATATCCATGCCGCCATCGAGTGCACGCGCGGATTGCTTGCAGAGGCGCGGTCCCGCAGATGGCCGGTTGCACATACGAGAGTCGTGTATCAAGACGATGGCGCCGATGCCAACATCTTCGCGCTGAAGGTACCAACGATCCTGTCCTTGCGCGAGGACGCGGAGGGAAGCCAGATCGTGCCACAGCTGCAGCCTGTTGGCGGCGAACTGGTGCTGCGAAAGACAAATCCTTCCGCATTTTTTGGGACGTCACTCGCCAGCTGGTTGTCACAACGCAGTGTGCAGACCTTGCTGATTGCAGGATGCACGACCAGCGGGTGCGTGCGCGCCAGCGTGGTCGACGCCATGTGCCATGGGTTTCGACCGCTGGTTGTCACTGATTGCGTAGGCGACAGGTCGCTGCAAGCTCATGACGCCAATTTATTCGACATGAATCAGAAGTACGCGACCTTGATGTTCCGCGATGACGCCCTTGATGCAACATCCGTGGTCCGGATCTCTGGTCCAGAGAAGGTATTAGTTGGGACGAAGACTTCCGCGCTGTTTCGATGCGTGACGAAGAGCTCCCTTTAATCATGTGGAGAAGAGTGAGCGCTAGTACTGCCACGCCACTAACTAGGCCGCTTTGCAAATGGAGTTGGCTCTCAATTTTTCCATTCTTCCTCTTTGACGTAAGGATCCGCAAATGACACGACCCCATCATGAGCTTTCTGAACTTCGACAGAATTGGCGCATCGTGATCGGTTGTTTCCTCGGTCTCGCTAGTGGTGTTTCATCGCTCTACTTCTACAGTGCTGGGTTGTTTCTAAAGCCCGTCGCCGCCGAGTTCGGCTGGAGCCGAGGTACCGCGTCGCTGGGTCCCTTGGTCAGCATACTCTTGCTCGGATGCGCGGCCCCCTTTATTKGGCAAGTGATTGACCGGTACGGTGCACGACGGGCCGCGCTGTGCTCGCTGATTGGACTTTCGTGTTCGTTCATTCTGCTCGGGTATCTGACGCAAGGGCTAGCCAGCTTTCTGACGCTAGTCACCGTCCTAACAATTGTTGGCGGGGCAACATCGCCGGTGTCATTTACCCGTATTTTGGTGGCTAAATTCTCGAGACAGCGCGGCTTGGCTCTCGGCATCGCCATTACAGGAACCGGTGCAGGGGCGATCCTGACTCCGCTAATGGTGACGCCGGCCATCGCCAGTTTCGGCTGGCGAGCGACGTACTTCGCTCTCGCTGCGGTGGCCTTGGCGTTTGTGCCCGTAATCGCCTTTTTCCTGCGAGGTGCAGACTCCGTTGTTGGTGAGGAAAGGAAGGCCTCTGGCTCGAAAGGCAGTCTGCGGGTTTTGGCCGACCCAAGTTTCCTCCGCATCGCCGCGATCTTCCTGTTGTGCTCCATGGGCATCTTCGGCACGATCGTGCACGTAGTGCCCATGCTGACTGACATTGGCATCGCGCCGGTCCGCGCAGCTCGTCTTGCTAGCATCCTCGGCGCTGCAGTGATTGTTGGCCGTATTGTCACGGGTCTGTTGCTCGACCTGTTCGAAGCGGCACTGCTATCCGCCACGCTTTTTCTTTTCTCCGCTGCCGGCATGCTGGTCTTGGCTGTAGGGGGGGCGGATCTCGTC
>NZ_JBFTSF010000338.1:0-6098 GCF_056399905.1 Cupriavidus sp. 01L46 | reverse complement strand
CCGTCTGTCAGCGAGCCGGCACAAGTCTTCGACATTGCCGTGGCGCGCATCGAGGAGATTGTCATCGGCATCTTGTGCGCCGGCATGGTGGGCGCCATCGTCTTTCCGGCCAAGGTAGCGCCCGCGCTGCGCGCCCGCTCCGCCACCTGGCTGGCCGACGCGGCACTGTGGGCCACCGACATGCTGTCCGCAGAGCCTGACGCCAATGCCACGCGCCACGGCAGCCGCCACCGGCTGGCCGCCGACATCCTCGCGCTGGACCAGCTCATCACCCAGCTCTCCTACGACACGGAAAGCGCGCATACGCTGCGCCACGCCCGCGCCTTGCGCGAGCGCATGACGATGCTGCTGCCCGTGCTGTCGTCGCTGGCCGGCGTGCTGCAGGCATTGCGGCGCCACGCCGAGGGCATACCGGATAGCCTGGCGCGCCATATGGCCGCCATGTCCGCGTGGATTCGCGCGGGCTTCGACGGCCCGGCGCCTGCGCCGGAGCCGGAAGCGGGCCCGTGGGCGGACTATGCGCGCGCGCCGGGCTGGCATGGCGGGCTGGTCGCMACCGCCAACGATCAGTTGCGCACGCTGGCCGCGCTGTGCGAAGACTGCCACGCCCTGCAGCATGGCATTGGCGATCAGGCGGCCAGCGCCGCCGCGCCCTCCGTGCGCGCGCTTGGGCGCGGCGCCGAGCGCGCGGGCCGGGCGCATCACCACGATCACGCGATGCTGCTGTTCTATGCCTGCTCCACCAGCCTGGCGGTGTTTTGCGCGGGCATGCTGTGGATCGCCTCGGGATGGGAGGACGGCGCGGGATCGGTTGCGGTGGCGTCCATCGCCTGCTGCTTCTTTGCCACCATCGAGGAGCCCCGGCCGGTCGCGCATTCGTTCTTGCGCTGGAGCGGATTCTGTTTTGCCGTATCGTCGTTCTACCTGTTCCTGGTGGTGCCGAACGCGCACAACTTCGAAACCCTGGTAGGCATGCTGGCGTTGCCCTACATGGGCATCGGCATGCTGATATCGCGGCCCGGCTTCAACCTGATCGCCATGCTGCTGTCGGTMAATACGGCGTCGTTCGCCAATGTGCAGAGCGTCTACGACACGAATTTCCTGACCACCTTCAACGGCAGCCTGGCCAGCATCGGCGGCATGCTGTTCGCGCCTTTATGGGCCATGGCGACGCGGCCGTTCGGCGCGCGCGTGGCGGCGCACCGGCTGATCCGCGCGAGCTGGAAGGATCTCGCGCAAGCCGCCACGCGGCGCGAGCCGGGCGAGCACGCCAGGCTCGGGGGCCGCATGCTGGACCGGCTMAGCCAGCTGGTGCCAAGGCTTGCGGCCAGCGACGACCAGATGGCCTCGGATGGCTTTGCCGAGCTGCAGGTCGGGTTTGGCGCGCTGGCGCTGCAGCGCAGCCTGCCCGGGCTGCGCCCGGCCGCGCGCCGCGCCGTGGCCAGGGTGCTCAACGCGGTTGCCTTGCATTTCCGCGCGCGCCTGAAGGCCGGCCACGCAATGGCGCCGCCGGATGCGCTATCCGAGCGGATCGACAAGGCGCTGCGCGAGGTGGCCATGCAAAGCGGCGCATCGCAAAGTCCCGGCGAGCATGCGTGCAGTGCACTGGGTGCGCTGATTGCATTGCGGGTCACGCTATACCCGGCACACACGCTGCCGCAAGCCGCGGCGCCGCAGGTGCAGCCGTTGCGGGCCGTGCCCCTCCCGTTACGCGCGGAGCCCCGATGCTAAGCGCGGAGATCGATCTCYACGGCGTCTTCGTGCCCGGCTTGCTGGCGTTGATGCTCCTCACCTTCGCCATCACCGCCTGCCTGCGCGCAGCCCTTGCGCGCGCAGGCTTTTACCGGCTGGTCTGGCACCGGTCGCTTTTCAATCTGGCTCTTTACGTCATCGTGCTGGGTGGCGTGGCCGCCATGGCCCGCTGGCTGCAATCATGAAATTCAAATTCCGTTTGCTGGTCCCCGTGATGCTGACCCTGCTGGCCACCGTGGCCGCGCTCTCTGTCGGCAAGCATCTGTGGGATTACTACACCGTGGCGCCATGGACGCGCGACGGCCACGTGCGGGCCGACGTGGTGCAGGTCRCACCGGATGTCTCGGGGCTGGTGACGCAGATACTCGTCAAGGACAACCAGCGCGTGCGGCGCGGGCAGGTGCTGTTCGTGATCGACCAGGACCGCTACCAGCTGGCGTTGCAGCAGGCCATGGCGAGTGCCGCCGCGCAGCGCGCCACGCTGGCGCAGGCGCGCCGGGAGGCCGCCCGCAGCCACGCCTTGTCCGACGTGGTCGCCACCGAGGTGGTGGAAGAAGGGCAGGCGCGGGTGCAGCAGGGCGAGGCGGCGCTGGCGCAGGCGGAGGCGGCGGTCGCGCTGGCCAAGCTCAACCTTGCCCGCACCCGGGTGGCCAGCCCCGTCGATGGCGTTCTCAACGACCGCCTGCCGCGCCTGGGCGACTATGTGACTTTGGGCCGGCCGGTGCTGTCGATGGTTGACCTGAACTCCTTCCACGTCGAAGGCTATTTCGAGGAAACCAAGCTGGGGGGCATCCGCATTGGCAACCCGGTCTCCGTGCGCATCATGGGCGAGCGCACGATCCTGCATGGYCACGTGCAGAGCATCGCCGCCGGCATCGAGGACCGCGACCGCAGCAATGGCGCCAACCTGTTGCCCAATGTGAACCCCACGTTCAACTGGGTGCGGCTGGCGCAGCGTGTGCCGGTGCGCATCGTGCTGGACGACGTGCCGGCGGATGTGCGGCTGGTGTCGGGCCGCACGGCGACGGTCTCCGTGGCGCAGCCGCGCAAGACCATTGCCGTGCTGCGCGACGAGGCCGTGGAGGAGAGCACACAATGAGCAAGCTCTGCCTTGCCCTGCTGCCAGCCCTGGGCCCGTTGCTGTTCGCCTGTACCACCGTGGGCCCTGACTACCACGTGCCGGAGCAGGCGGCCGTGCGTGCGCCCGAGGCCAACGGCCCCTTGCTCGGCACGGACGGCCCGGCCGTCTCGGTGGCGCCGGTCCCGGACGATTGGTGGCGCCTGTACGACGACCCCAAGCTCGACGCCCTGGTGCAGCAGGCGCTCAGCGCCAATACCAGCCTGCGCGTGGCCGCCGCCAACCTGCGCCGGGCCGTGGCGATCTACCACGAGGTGGAAGCGGAGAACCTGCCGCAGGCGGCCTTCTCCGCCAAGGCCGAACGCGCGCAGATCGCGGGCGAGAGCTTCCTGCTCAAGGAGAAGGTGCCGGTCTTCAACCTGGGCGACGTCGGGTTCTCGGTGTCGTACCTGGTTGACTTCTTCGGCAAGCTGGCCCGCGCCGACGAGGCCGCGCTGGCCAGCGCGCAGGCAAGCCAGGCCGCGCTGGACATGGCGCGCGTGAGCGTGGTCGCGCAAACCGTGCGGGCCTATGTGCAGGGTTGCGCCGCCACGCACGAGCTGGCGGTGGCGGAGCAGCAGCTCGCGCTGCAGACGCGCGGCGTGGAGATTGCCGGCAAGATGGTGGCCGCCGGCCGTGGCCAGCCTGCCGACATGCTGCGCGCCCGCGCGCAGGCCGAGACCCTGCGCGCGGCGTTGCCGCGCTTCAAGGCGGAGAAGGAGGGCGCTGCTTACCGGCTCGCCGTCATGCTGGGCCAGCCGCCGGCAGCGCTGCCGCAAGCCGCATCCGAATGTCATGAGGAGCCGACGCTGCGCCAGGCGATGCCTGTCGGCGACGGTGCCGCACTACTCAAGCGCCGCCCCGATATCCGCCAGGCGGAACGCGAGCTGGCAGCGGCCACGGCGAAGATCGGCGTGGCCACCGCCGATCTCTACCCCTCGGTCCGCATCGGGGCGTCGGCCGGCCTGAGCGGCATCCTGAGCGATCTCGGCACCGGCCCGACCGCGCATTGGGGCATGGGCCCGCTGATCACCTGGAACCTGCCCACCAATGGCGTGCGCCCGCGCATCCACGGCATGGAAGCCGGCGCGGACGCGGCACTCGCCCGCTTCGACGGCGTGGTGCTCAAGGCGCTGGAGGAGACCCAGAGTGCGCTCAGCGCCTACACGCGCGAGCTGGAGCGCAACCAGTCCTTGCGCGTGGCGCGCGACGACGCCAACGAGGTCGCCCGCCAGCACCGGCTGCTGTACCAGTCCGGCCGCGTGCCATATTTGTCCAGCCTGGATGCCGACCGCACGCTGGCCGGGGCCGAGGCGGCACTGGCGGCGTCGGACAGCCAGGTGGCCCTCAACCAGATCAACCTGTTCCTGGCGCTGGGCGGCGGCTGGCAGAACAGCCCGAAGGTGGCGGAGCGTGCCCGGATAGAATAGGGTTTCGCAGATCCCCGTTCCTGGCTGCGCGCTCGGGCCCGCAGAAGCAGTGCGCCGAGACGCGGGATGAGCCAATCCAGTTCGTCTTCCGGCAGCCAGCCCTTTTGCGGCACGGAAATGCGAACTCTCCGCAGAATCCGATCGGTCGAGTGCTCGGGATACTTAGCGGAATCCTTCATTTACTGGAACATTTACCCGAACAAAGCTCAGTCAGCGCGTTTCCATACGATTTTCAGGGCTCCACCCTAATGGCTCTCGATCCACTGAATGGCGAAGCGCATCAGCTCCTTGCCGCTAGGAATATTCAGCTTTTCCTTAATGTTGGCCTGATGTGCCTCGATGGTCTTGACGCTCCGACTCAGTTTCTCGGCGATCTCGCGGGTGCTGAAACCGAGTCCGATCAGGTGCAGGACCTCGAACTCCCGTTCTGAAAGGCTCGCGATTGAGCCCGCCGGAATTTTCTGGGGAACCGTCAGAGTCCGCGCCAACTTTTCATGCATTGCGGCGCTCAGGTAGATATTGCCCGCCAGCACCTCGCGGATGGCGTTCATAATATGCTCCGTGGCCTCGAGTTTCATCAGGTACCCGTTTGCTCCCGCCCGCAGCGCGCGTTCGGCAAACTGGGTTTCGTCATGCATGCTGAGGATGAGGATGGCCAGCTTTGGATAGTGTTGCCGGAGCGTCTTGACAAGATCCAGGCCGGAGTTCGAGTGCAGACTGAGGTCCACGATGGCCATATCAGGCTGGCAGGCCATCACCGCCAAGGCGTCTTCGGCACTGCCGGCCGCACAGCAGACGTGCAGATCCTCATGCAGATTCAGCAAGTGTGTTAACCCCTCCCGGATGATGGGGTGGTCATCCACAATCAGGATCTGAGTCACGCCGCCCAGGCTAGATGGCTTCATGTCCCGGACTCTCTGGTATTGGATAACTGATGGCAACCGTGGTGCCACCCAACGCATTGCGGGTGACCATGCAAGAGCCGCCCAGGAGGCTCGCGCGGTGGCGCAGGTTGTGAAGTCCCAGGCCCGAAGCACGCTCCATTTGTTCCAGGTCAACCCCCATCCCGTCGTCACTGATGGAAAGCCTCTGCATGCCGCCTTCGCGCTCCAGGTCGATCCAAATGTGGCGGCCCTGGCTGTATTTCAGCGCGTTATTGACGGCTTCCTGTGCCGCACGGTAAAGGTTGATCTGCATCGGCGGATCCAGTAAGTCCACATTTGACTCGATGCGGAGCGTGCAACCTATGCCATTGAGCGCGCGGGTCGTCTGTGCCAGCCCTTGCAAGGCGACCATGAGGCCACCAGCCTCCATGGCGACCGGGTCCAGGCCATGGGCAATCTTGCGAGTCATCAAGGACGCCTGCTTCACCAATTCGACGATGGTAGCCGCCTTCGCGGCGGCTGGGTGGCTATGCGTCTGTAGTTCTTGATTCAAGGTGGCACAGTAAAAGCCCAAGCTAGTGAGGTGCTGCCCGAGGCCGTCATGCAGTTCTCGGCCGATGAGTCTCTGCTGCTGATCGCCGATCCGGATCAGTTCTGCTTCCAGCAGACGACGTCGCGCCATCTCCTGCTTCAGTTCATGGTTCGCTAGCTCCGAGTCTTTGGTTCGCTCTTGCACGCGCCGTTCCAACTCGGCATGGGATGCCAGCAGGAGGCTATGGATGCGCTTTTCCTGAGCATGCGCCGCCACCAGCAGCAGTCCGGTTACTGCCACGACATTCGCGAAGGCGCACCATCTCACGAGGCTATCCACCGGAGATTCGGCGGCAAAGGGACCGGTGCCGTTCGTGGTGCCCC
>NZ_JBFTSF010000337.1:0-10778 GCF_056399905.1 Cupriavidus sp. 01L46 | reverse complement strand
CCGCCGAACCGGCGCCGGCGCCGGCCGCCACGCCCGAGGACGTGGTACTGCTGCGCGAGATCCGCGACAGCCTGAAGGCACGCCAGCCCTGAGGCAATGCCAGGCGGGGCCGGCCACCGCACCGGGCTCGCGGCATCAGCCCGGAATCAAACTGGGTTGGGAATATCGATAAAGGTATGGCGCAGGCCGAATTGCTGCGCCAGGTGTTCGCCTAGCGACTGGATGCCATAGCGCTCGGTGGCGTGATGCCCCGCCGCCAGGTAGGCCACGCCGCTCTCGCGCGCCAGATGGGTGGTCTGTTCCGAGACCTCGCCGCTCAGGTAGGCATCCACGCCGGCTGCCACCGCCGCGTCGAAGTAGCCCTGGGCGCCGCCGGTGCACCAGCCCACGGTGCGGATCATCTGCTCGGGGTCGCCGATGGCAAGCGGCTCGCGGTTGAGCACGCCACCCACATGGGCGGCCAGCGCGGCTAGCGGCATGGATTGCGGCAAGGTGCCGGTCCAGCCGAGCTGGCCGTCGCCGAAGCGCCCGGTGGGGGTGAAGCCGAGCTGCAAGCCCAGCTGGGCGTTGTTGCCGAACTCGGGATGGTCGTCGAGCGGCAGGTGATAGGCGAGCAGGTTCACGTCGGCGCCCAGCAACCGCTTCAAACGCGCGTGCTTTTGCCCGATCACGCGGGCATCCTCGTTTTTCCAGAAGTAGCCGTGATGGACCAGGATGGCATCGGCGCCGGCCTCGATGGCGGCTTCGACCAGGGCCAGGCTCGCGGTTACGCCGGTGGCGATGTGCTCCACCTCGGGGCGGCCTTGCACTTGCCATCCGTTCGGGCAATAGTCTTTGTATCGAGGCACTTGAAGCAGGTCGTTCAAGTACAATTCAAGATCTTTTGTTTTCATATCCTGCCCAAAATCCAATATGTTGCGCCGCTTTTGGCTGTTCTTTGCTCAGGCTGTCACCGTTGTGCTGGCAGTGTGGTTCGTCGTGGCCACGCTCAAACCCGAATGGCTGCAGCGCGGCCGGGTGGCCGTGCAATCCGGTTCGCCCATCGTTGCGCTGAAGGAAGTCGTCCCCAATGTGGCCGGCTCCTCCGCGCCGGGCTCCTACAGCGAGGCGGCCCAGCAGGCGATGCCGGCGGTGGTCAACATCTTCACCAGCAAGAACGGCAATAAGCAAACACCCAATCCACAGGCAGAAGACCCCTGGTTCCGCTTCTTCTTTGGCGATCGCCTGCCGGAGCGCCAGGAGCCGGTGTCCAGCCTTGGCTCGGGCGTCATCGTCAGCGCGGAAGGCTACATTCTAACCAACCATCACGTGGTGGACGGCGCCGATGAGATCGAGGTCGCCCTGACCGATGGCCGCAAGGCCAACGCCAAGGTCGTGGGCTCGGACCCGGAAACCGACCTGGCCGTGCTCAAGATCACGCTCAAGGACCTGCCGGCGATCACGCTGGGGCGTATCGAGAACGTCAAGGTAGGCGACGTGGTGCTGGCCATCGGCAACCCCTTCGGCGTCGGCCAGACCGTCACCATGGGCATTGTCTCGGCGCTGGGCCGCAGCCACCTGGGCATCAACACCTTTGAGAACTTCATCCAGACCGACGCGGCGATCAACCCAGGTAACTCTGGCGGCGCACTGGTCGACGCGCAGGGCAACCTGCTGGGCGTCAACACGGCCATTTATTCACGCTCCGGCGGCTCGCTGGGCATCGGCTTCGCCATTCCTGTGTCCACGGCCAAGCAAGTGATGGAATCCATCATCTCGACCGGCTCCGTGACGCGCGGCTGGATCGGCGTGGAGCCGCAGGACATGACCCCCGAGATCGCCGAGTCATTCGGCCTCGAGGCCAAGGAAGGCGCACTGATCGCGGCCGTGGTCCAGGGCGGCCCGGCGGACAAGGCCGGCGTGAAGCCAGGCGACGTGCTGGTCTCGGTGGGTGGACAGAGCATTACTGACACCACCGCCCTGCTCAACGCCATCGCCCAGCTCAAGCCAGGCGCCGAGGCAAAAATGAAGGTTGTGCGCCGAGGCAAGCCCACGGAGCTGACGGTGATGATCGGCAAGCGGCCACCGCCGCCGCGCCGGGCCCTGCCGCTGGATGAGGAAGAGTAAGCGGAGAGCGGGTCAAGCCTTCAGATCCCACCCTGCCGTCGCCGCAAGCCACCCCACCCCGCCCCTTTGTGGCGGGGTTTTTGTTTTTAGGGCCCGACGCGACGCGTATCAAGGCGGGGGAACGTACCTGGTGCTGCGCTAAGAGCGCCCGGAAGGGGCATCCTGCCAATGCGACTGCGAAGTCGCCGGGCACAGGAGAGTGCGTTGGGAAGCTGTAGCCACCACAAGCCGGGAAGGCCGATGGCAATGGCGAGCCTGATCGCTCCGGGCCTCGCCATGCGTAGGGTGCGGGGATTGACAGGAGCATCCTTACGCACCGCTTAGGTAACATCGAGGCAATGCACCATGACTTATCAGCGCCGGGTGTGATCCGGGATCCCGCATTGCGCGCCGTCCTCGATACTGCGCGCACAAAACAAAATGCCGGCATCCTTGCGGATGCCGGCATTTTGCATTCAAGCCAATCTAAAGCGAGCTTGCGCCCGCGTTAAATTAGAACTTGTGGCGAACGCCAACGGTAGCGCCGAACTGGTTTGCACCAGCTTGCACGTTGGTGGTCGTCGAGGTGTTGAAACCATCAACGCCCAGCGACGAACCGTTCTTGTTCTTCACGTACGACAGCGAGGTGTACAGGTCGGTGCGCTTCGACAGAGCGTAGTCAGCCGTAGCAACGAACTGCCACGGATCTGCGCTGGTGTTGCGGAAGTCGTGGTAGTACACCGAACCCGTCAGCGAGAACGCCGGGGTCAGCTGGTAGCCCAGGCCAGCCCAGTACAGGTTGGCTGCCGAGTTAGCCGTCGGTGCGCCAGTGATGGTCGCGCCGTTGAAGCCGTGAGCGTAGCGATAGCCAGCGTACACCTTGGCCGGGCCGAAGGCGTAGGTACCAGCAACAKCTGCGCGGCGGGTCAGCTGCGAGCCACCAACGCCAGCAGCGTTGTCAACGTTGTTCGATTGGTCATACACAGCACCAACCGAGAACGGGCCTGCAGCATAGCTCAGGGCTGCGCTGTATTCGCGGCCGTTCGAGAACTTGCCAGCGGTTTCTTGGCCGTTGTTGGTGAACGAGTACAGAGCCGACGCGGTCAGGCCGCCGAACGTGCCAACGTACTTGACGGCGTTGTCGGCACGCGAAGCGAATTCAGCTGCGGTCGAGGTGATCGAGTAGCGAGTCGAAATCGCCATCGGATCATAGATCAGGCCGAAGTCATACATCAGGGTCTGTTGACGACCCAGGGTGACGGTGCCCCACTGATTCTGCAGGCCGACATACGCGCCACGATTGAACAGGCGGTTGGAGTCGCTAGCACTGCCGGTGTCGGTGTTGAAGCCGCTTTCCAAGACGAAAATGCCCTTCAGGCCACCGCCCAGATCTTCAACGCCACGCAGGCCCCAACGCGAACCCGATTGGTTGCCCGAGGTCATGCGGTACAGCTTGTCGCCGGCAGCATTTGCCTTGTTGTTGAACGACAGACCAGCGTCAACCACGCCGTACAGGGTCACGCTCGATTGGGCATACGCACCACCAGCGGCCAGGGCAGCTACAGCGGCTGCAAACAGTTTCATCTTCATATCGACACTTTCCTTGTCAACTGATTGGGAAATCTTGGCTTGCCCAAGTGCTTGGGCGACGCATTTACCTTCACGTCTGTTGCGTATTATGGGTCAGCGCCCCCGGCCGCTAGAAGGCTTTTTCATCGTTAACCATGGTTACGGACACATTTTGTTGTGATGTCGCAACAGCATAGACGACATTTTTCACCATTTTGGTGCAAAAGTTACGGCACCAAGCCTTGTTCTCGCCATTCGGCCCGACCTTAATCCGGCTGGGCTTCGCTGGCTKCGGCGTCCGCTGCAACGGGCTTTGTGGTGAATCGCGCCATGATCAGCCCCAGTTCATACAGCGCAACCAAAGGCACCGCCAGCAACAGCTGGGACAGCACATCGGGGGGCGTCACCACGGCGGCAATCACGAAGGCGCCGACGATCACATAGGGGCGAATCTGCTTGAGCTTCTCCAGCTCGACCACCCCGAAGCGCACCARCACGATCACGACCACCGGCACCTCGAAGGTAATGCCGAAGGCCAGGAACATGGTCATGGCGAAGCTGAGGTATTTGTCGATGTCGGTCGACATCTCGGCCCCCAGCGGGGCGTTGTAGTGCGCCATGAAATGGAACACCGTGGGAAACACGAGGAAATAAGCAAACGCCACGCCGCAGATAAACAGGATGTAGCTGCTGCTCACCAGCGGCACGATCAATCGCTTCTCATGCTGGTACAAGCCGGGMGCGACGAACTGCCATATCTGGTAGAGCACCCAGGGCAGCGCTATCAGGAAGGCTACCAGCAGCGTCACCTTCATCGGCACGAAGAAGGAGCCGGTGACGTCGGTGACGATCATCCTGCCGCCCTTGGGCAGCGACTCCATCAGCGGCCTGGCAAACAAGTTGTAAATGTTCGGCGCCCAGTAGACCAGGCTGACGAACACCAGGATCACGCCCGATGCGGCCTTGACGATACGCGAGCGCAACTCCACCAGGTGAGAGATGAAGGTTTCCTGCGGACCGCCGGATTGCGCCCAAACGCGTACATTGTGCTGGCGCTTGTACCACAGGGGCTGCGCGCCTTGCTTGACGCGCCAGCTCTTGCGGCCGTTGTGGGGCTTGTGCGCCGCGTCCCAGGAAGGCACGTAGCCGCCGGCGGGGCTTGCCCCTGCCTGCGTGCTGGAATCGGTGCCGGTCAGCGCATCGTTCAGGGCCTGGCCGTGCTCGTGCACTTCCTTGTGGATGGTGCGCTCGACATCGCGCGCGGCATCCTCGAACTCCGTGCGCATCTTGCGCARTTCGTCGAGYTCGACCTCGCGGCTGACTTCYGCCTTCACATCATTGATATAGCGCTGCGCGCGGCCGACCAGTGCGCCGACCGTGCGCGCCACCTTCGGCAGCCGCTCGGGACCGATCACCACCAGCGCCACCGCGCCGATCAGTGCAAGCTTGGAAATGCCGAGATCGATCATGCGAGGTTCGAGAGGATGAGGCCGTGACAACGGCCGCCCCGGCCAGCGCGCAGATCGTCACGCAGGCTAGCGTGGCAAAGCGAACGTGGCCGGCAAGGCATTGCTGCCAGGAGGAAAGACATCGGGCGTGCTGACAAGGATGGAATCGCGCTTACTGCTGGCGCGACTTTTCCTTGGCTTCGACGTCGATGGTGGTGGTGTCGCGCAACTCCTTGGCGGGCGCGTCCGGCGCGTCAGCGGGGTTCCCGTTGGCATCCTTCATGCCGTCCTTGAAGCCCTTCACGGCGCCACCGAGGTCCTGGCCGATATTGCGCAGCTTCTTGGTGCCAAAGACCAGCATGACGATCACCAGCACGATGAGCCAGTGCCAAATGCTAAACGAACCCATTTTCTGCTCCTGATGAAGCCTGGGGCGGCGCCTTGCCACCCCGGCTTGTTGTTCCGTCACTGAAGGCCATGCCGGGCGACGGTTGCCGGCACGGCATCTGACCGAAGGCCACGCGGCCCGCGGTCCTGCATGGGCTGGCTGCCAGGCTGGCTTGAAGCCAGTCTTAAGGCAGCGGCACCTTCCACTGGCTGCGCGGGCCGCCAAGCACGTGCAGATGGAGGTGGTACACCTCCTGTCCGCCATCCGGGCCGGTATTGATTACCGTCCGAAAACCATTGCCACAGCCTTCCGCGCGCGCCAACTCCGGCACTTTCAACATCATTTTAGCAAGCACCGCGCCTTCGCCGGGTCCGCAATCGGCCAGCGAATCGACATGCACCTTGGGAACGAGCAGGAAGTGTACCGGGGCTTTCGGGTCGATATCATGGAAAGCCAGCATTTCGTCGTCTTCATACACCTTGCGCGACGGCAGCTGGCCGGCCACGATCCGGCAGAAGAGGCAATTGTGCGGTGAATTCATGAAAATTTCATTGCGCGCAGCAAATCAGGCTGCGATTTCGCCGCGAACCCGCCGGGATCCCGTCACAAACATCAGAAACGCTGATCCGGGTACATCGGCTTGCTGTCGTTCAGGTAGAGCCAGCCCTTGACGATACGATACAACATCCACAGGGACAGCACGCCCCATACCGCAAAGGCCAGCGGTATCAAGAACACCGTGGCAAACAGCACGCCGCCCAGAACGGCCCACGCCACCGACCACCAGAAGGAACGGATCTGCCAGGCAAAGTGGGAGGCGTAGAGGGTGCCCCGGGTGTCGTCGCGCTTGACGTACCCGACCACGATGGCGATCAGCGCGGTGATGCCGCCGGTCAGCCAGAAAATGGCGTACAGGGCATAAAGGATGTGCGTCAGCTTGCGCAGGCTAGCGAGCCGGTCGTTGTCAGCGGTGATCACATCCCCCATCGTCGTTGCTCCTGAAAGCGGCTCGTAGTTGCGGGTTGCCGGCGGGGCCGGCGCGGCCATTCAACTGCCGTCGGCCTTGCGCTGGGCTTTTTCCTCAAGGCCGGACAGGCCTTCGCGGCGAGCCAGCTCGTTGACCACGTCGGCCGGCTTCAGGCCAAAACGGGCGAGCAGCACCATGCTGTGGAACCAGAGATCGGCCACCTCGTACACCACCTTGCCGACCGCCTCCGGACCCAAGCCGGCAGCACGCGCATCCTTGGCGGCCATCACGGTCTCGGTGGCTTCCTCGCCGATCTTCTTCAGGATGGCGTCGTCACCCTTGTGGAACAGGCGTGCCACGTAAGACTTGTCAGGGTCGCCGCCGTTCTCCGGCTTGCGCGACTCCAGCACGGCGGCCAGGCGCGCCAGCACGTCCGCGCTGCTCAAGTGTTGTTCGCTCATGGCTTGGCCGCGTAGATAGTGGACGGATCCTTGAGCACAGGCTCGACGGTCTGCCAGTCGCCGCTCTCGGCGTCGCCCTCGAACTTCTGGAAAAAGCAGGAGTGGCGCCCGGTGTGGCAGGCGATGCCGTCGTTCTGGGTAACCTTGAGCAGGACCACGTCTTCATCGCAATCCAGGCGCATCTCGTGCACCTTCTGCACGTGGCCGGATTCCTCGCCCTTGTGCCACAGGCGCTTGCGCGAGCGAGACCAGAACACGGCCTCGCCGATCTCCGCAGTGCGCTGCAGCGCTTCGCGGTTCATGAACGCGAACATCAGCACGTCGTTCGAGCCGACTTCCTGGACGATCACCGGCACCAGGCCGTTGTCGTCCCACTTAACCTTGTTGAGCCACTTCTTTGCCATGTCGGTTCGCCGTGTTCAGATTCGCACCGGAATGCCCTCGCGGGCCATGAATGCCTTTGCTTCGCCAACGGTGTGCTCGCCGTAGTGGAAGATGCTGGCGGCCAGCACCGCGTCGGCGTGCCCCAGCTTGATGCCGTCGGCCAGGTCCTTCAGGCCGCCCACGCCACCCGAGGCGATCACCGGCACGGACACCGCGTCGCTGACAGCCCGCGTGAGCTCGAGGTCGAAGCCGCTCTTGGTGCCGTCGCGGTCCATGCTGGTTAGCAGCAGTTCGCCGGCGCCGCGCGCGGCCATCTCGCGCGCCCATGCCACGGCGTCCAGGCCAGTGGCCTTGCGCCCGCCGTGGGTGAAGACTTCCCAGCGCGCCGGCTCGCCGGGCGCGGAACTGCGTTTGGCGTCGATCGCGACCACAATGCACTGCGACCCGTAGCGCGCGGTGGCGTCCGACACCAGTTGCGGGTTCGCAATGGCCGAGGAGTTGACGCTGATCTTGTCCGCGCCGGCATTGAGCAGGCGCCGCACATCTTCCACGGCGCGCACGCCGCCACCCACCGTCAGCGGGATGAAGACCTGGGAGGCCACCGCCTCGATGATGTGCAGGATCAGGTCGCGGCCGTCGCTGGTCGCGGTGATGTCAAGAAAAGTGATTTCATCGGCACCCTGCTCGTCATAACGGCGGGCGATCTCGACCGGGTCGCCCGCGTCGCGTAATTCGACGAAGTTGACACCCTTGACCACCCGCCCGTTGGTCACGTCGAGGCAGGGGATGATACGTTTGGCTAGCATGAGATTCCTTGCCCGCCACGGCGCTGCGCGCATGCGCGGCGCCGGTGGCTGCAATTGTCGCGCGCGAGGCGCGTTGTCTTACTGCTCGGCGCCGAGCTTGTCGGCAAGCGCCTGGGCTTCGGCGAAATTGAGGTCGCCCGAATAGATCGCGCGGCCGCAGATGACGCCCTCGACACCATCCTTTTGCACACTGCACAGGCGTTCGATATCGGCCAGGTTGGACAGCCCGCCGCTGGCGATCACCGGAATCGTCGCCGACTGTGCCAGCTTGACGGTGGCATCGATATTGATGYCCTGCAGCATGCCGTCGCGGCCGATGTCGGTGTAGATGATGGCTTCCACGCCGTAATCCTCGTACTTGCGCGCGAGATCGGCGACTTCGTGGCCGGTCAGCTTGCTCCAGCCGTCGGTGGCAACCTTGCCTTCGCGAGCGTCCAGGCCGACGATGATATGGCCGCCGAACGCCGTGCAAGCATCCTTGAGGAACCCGGGATTCTTGACCGCGGCCGTGCCGATGATCACGTACGACAGGCCGCCGTCGAGCCAGCGCTCGATGGTGTTCAGGTCGCGGATGCCGCCGCCGAGCTGGATCGGGATCTCATCGCCCACCTCGGCGATGATGGCCTTGATGGCAGCTTCATTGCGGGGCTTGCCCACGAACGCACCATTGAGGTCGACCAGGTGCAGGCGCCGTGCGCCCTGCTCCACCCAGTGACGTGCCATGGCGGCGGGATCTTCGGAAAAGACGGTGGGCTGGTCCATGTCGCCTTGTTTAAGGCGTACACATTGACCGTCCTTCAGGTCGATGGCCGGAATGAGCAACATAAGTGTGACGAGCGTGATTGAGTGAAAGAGAAAATTGAGCTAGCCACCGTGGCCGGCCAACTCGGTCCCGAAAAAGCCGCTATCGAGGTTCAGGGATTCCAATGCACGAAGTTCCGGTACAGCTGCAAGCCCATGGCGGCGCTCTTTTCCGGGTGGAACTGCGTGGCAAAAATATTATCGCGCGCTACCGCGCTCGTAAATAAGACACCGTAGTCGGTTTCGCCGGCGATATGCGCCGGATCCTGCGCATGCACGTAGTAACTATGCACGAAATAGAACCAGCTTTCATCGGGGATGCCAGCCCACAGCGGATGGGAGCGCGCTTGCCGCACCCGGTTCCAGCCCATCTGCGGCACCTTGTAACGTGAGCCATCCGGCTGGGTCATGCCTTCCAGCTCGAAGCGGATCACCTCGCCGGGCAACAGTCCCAGGCAAGGCGTGCTGCCGTCCTGCGCCCTACTTTCCTTGCTGAAGTCGAACAGCATCTGTTCGCCAACGCACACCCCCATCATCGGCTTGCTGGCGGCGGCCTCGATCACCGCCTGCTGCAAGCCGGACGCGCCCAGCGCGCCCATGCAGTCGGGCATCGCCCCCTGGCCGGGCAGCACCACGCGGTCCGCCGCGCGGATCGCCTCGGGCTGGTCCACCACCTGCACGTCCGCCTCGGGCGCCGCCGCACGCAGGGCCTGCGCCACCGAGCGCAGGTTGCCCATGCCGTAATCCACAATTGCTATGGTAGTCATGATTTCAAAACAGGCAACAATGTCTTAAGCCCGTCCACAATGAATTCCACGGCCAGCGCCGATAGGATCAGTCCCATCAGGCGCGTGCCGATATTGATGCCAGTGCGGCCGATCACGCGCGCGATCGGGTCCGCCGCGCGGAATACTATATATACCACTGCGCCAAGCGCGATCCCAATTCCGACCAAAATCAGCAACTGGTACCAGTGCTGGGTCTTGCCGGCATAGACGATGACCGTGCTGATCGAGCCGGGCCCGGTCAGCAAGGGCAGCGCCAGCGGCACCACCGCGATGCTGGCCTTGGCTTCCGCCTCGTCCTCTTCCTCGGGCGTCGCCTTGGTACGGCCGGTCTGGGCGTTCAGCATGTTCATCGCCATCATGATCATGATGAGGCCACCGCCGACCTGGAGCGAGGCCACCGAGATATTGAAGAACTCAATGATCTGCTGGCCCAGCAAGGCGGAAATGCCCACTACCGTCGCCACCGAGATCGACGCGATCTTGATGGTATGCCGCTTTTCTTCTTCGGTCTGCTGGGTGGTCWGGCTGATGAAGAACGGGATGGCCCCGATCGGGTTGATCAGCGCCAGCAGCGAGATGAACGACTTAAGCGTATCCATCGGGTTGGGCTAATGTCGCGCTAATGCCGCGTTGGTGCCGCATCGGCACCACATTGATCGGAAATTTGCCGCCGGCGGCGCAGAACGCGCCGCCATGCGAGGCTGGTGGACGCCGCTAAGGCTCAGCCGACGAGGGTGCCCTTGGTCGACGGAATCGTGTTGCCGGCGCGCGGATCCATTTCCACCGCCATGCGCAGCGCGCGGCCGAAGGCCTTGAACACGGTTTCGCATTGATGGTGGGCATTGATGCCGCGCAGGTTGTCGATATGCAGCGTCACCGCGGCATGGTTGACGAACCCGCGGAAGAACTCGATGGTCAGGTCCACGTCGAAGCTGCCCACCCGCGCGCGGGTAAACGGCACGTGACGCTCCAGGCCCGGGCGGCCGGAGAAGTCGATCACGACGCGCGACAGGCATTCGTCCAGCGGCACATAGCTGTGGCCGTAGCGGGTGATGCCCTTCTTGTCGCCAATGGCCTGGCC
>NZ_JBFTSF010000336.1:0-11212 GCF_056399905.1 Cupriavidus sp. 01L46 | reverse complement strand
GGTCAGGCGGCTGCGCCCGGGGAGGCATCCCCGTGGTGCCGGCCGACTGGCGATTTTTCCGCGCTGGGGCCGTTCGGCCCCAGCCGCCTCTCCMGTTCTCCCTTTCTTTCCCATCCGCGATCCCTGCCGTCACGCATTGCGCCTGCGCCGCTCGGCCTGCGCGCACGCCGCGAGGATGTCCGGTGCGTGCCAATGCCAGATACGCGGCGCTTGATGGACTAAGCCCTCTGGGCGGCCCGCCATCCTTTGTGGCGCGCGGACGGACCCCGCAAGGGCGCGCGACGGTGCGGGGAAACCGGCCATGAATGTTGCCAGCGCAAGGCTGGCCGGCGCACACCCGCTCCCGGCTACGTGAAGGCCGCCATCGTGGAGCGCAGTCCGCCTCCATTCGCATCCCCCATTCGCACGAATGGAAAAAGATCTCAAGTTCAGTACATTTAAGGCGGTGCAACTTGTCTTGTCGGGTAATGCCGTCTAAGTTGGCAAGACAACGCGCGCCAGGCAAGCACATCGGCGCGCAACCGTGCAGGGTGGCTCGGCGCCGGCACAATTTTCGGATGGGGTTTCAGAACGCGCCGGTCCCGCAACGGGGGGCGGCCCGCTCGGTTGGGAGGCGGGATGTTGCATTCATTCTTCTTCGATACGGCTGCGCGGCAGCCCGGCGACCACGCCTTGTGGGTCGACGGCCGCTTTTACGCTTATGAGGAACTGCGCGCACGCGCGGGCCGCGTGAGTGCCGCGCTGGCGGCGTATGCAGGGGACGGGCGCCGCAACTGCGTCCTGTTCGCGCACCGCAGCGTMTCGGCGTACACCGGCCTGCTCGGCGTGCTCGCGGCGGGCATGGCCTACGTGCCGTTGCACCCCAAATTCCCCTTGGCACGCAACGCCGCCATTGTCGAGCGCTCGGGTGCGCGGGTGATGCTGGTCGATCACGCATGCGCACCGCAGCTTGAGGCGCTGATGCCGTTGCTGCCCCCGGATTTGCACATCGTCCTCCTGGATCCGGAGTCGCTGCCGGAAACCGGGTGTCCGGGAGGCAGCGCGCGCTTCGCCCCGCTGCCTCCGGCGCTTTTCGTGCATGACCCGCCCGGCCAGCTTGCCGCCGTCTCGGGAGACGATCTTGTCTACCTGATCTTCACCTCCGGCACCAGCGGGCCGCCCAAGGGCGTGATGATCCCGCATGCCAGCGCCGTGGCCTATGTCAGCGCGCAGATGCAGCGCTTTCCATGCGAGCCCGGGGCGCGCTTCAGCCAGTTCGCCGATCTCACCTTCGATTTCTCGGTGCATGACATGCACGTCTGCTGGGCGAACGGCGGCTGCCTTTATGTGCCCGCGCTGCAAGACCCGCTTTACCTGGCCGGTTTTATCCAGGAGCACAGGATTACCCATTGGGCCAGCGTGCCCTCCGTGCTGGCGCTGATGCAGCAGTTTCGCAAGCTCACGCCTTGCGCGTTTCCCAGCGTGCGAATGACCTTGATGGGGGGCGAGGCCTTGCCCAAGACGCTGGCGCGGGCATGGTCGCGGGCGGCGCCGAACACCCGCATCGTCAACGGCTACGGACCCACCGAGGCGACGGTGATCATGCTCACCTTCGAGTTGACCGAGGCGTTTCTTGCCGATGCGTCGCGCCCCGCGGTGCCGCTCGGCAAGCCATATCCCGGGGTCGAGCTGATGATCGTCGACGATGCGCTTGCGCCGGTGCCGCCCGGTGCGCAGGGTGAGCTGCTGATTGGTGGCGCGCAGCTTGCCAAGGGCTATCTCGGTGCCAACCCGCTCGACGCGCAGCGCTTCTTTACCCGCGCCTATCCCGAGCGGGCGTGCAGCCGTTGGTACCGCACCGGCGATGCTGTGGCCGAATCCCCCGACGGCTTCCTCTATCACGGCCGCATCGACATGCAGGTGAAGATTCGCGGCAACCGCGTGGAATTGCAGGAGATCGAGCAGGTGGTGCAGGCTGCCAGCGGCAGCACGCAGTGCGCCGTGCTGGCGTGGCCACTGGATAACACCGGCAAGCCGATGGGGCTGGTCGCCTTTGTGCAGGCATCGGGCGACGCCTCGCCGGGCGAGCTCGGCGCGCGCCTGGCGCGGATCCGCCAGGCGTGCAGGCAGAGCCTGCCGGTCTACGCGCAGCCGGATCGCATTGTCTGCGTCGACGGCCTTCCCATGAACGTGAACGGCAAGATCGATCGCGGCCAGTTGCAGGCGCGCTGCGAGCGCCTGGCCGTTGGTGGCGGGGATGCACGGCAGGCGAGCCGCAAGGCGTTTGCGCCATGACGCCGCTGCATTTCGACGGATGTTTTGGCTGGTACCACCCGGCCCAGGGTCAGCGCGCGGTACTGCTGTGCAATGCGATCGGGCACGAAGCCTTGTGGACGCATGCCGGCCTGGCGCGGCTGGCGGAGCGGCTCGCGGCCCAGGGCGTGCCTGTGCTCAGGTTCGACTATCCAGGCACCGGTGACTCCGCCGACCTTGACCATGCCGGCGTGCCGGGCGCGTCCTGTGTCGACGCCTGGCTTGCCGGGATCGATGCTGCTGGCAAGTTGCTCAGGCGCTTGTCCGGTGCCCAGGAACTCGTGCTGCTGGGCGTGCGCGGGGGCGCCTTGCTGGCGGCACTGGCTGCCGGGCGCGGCGTGGCCGGGCGGCGCGTCGATGCGCTGGCCCTGCTCGCGCCCGTGGCGAGCGGCAGGCTGCTGGTGCGGGAGATGAAGATGATCGCGCAGACCTGGCGCTMGCTCGCTTGCCGCGCTGTGGAGCCGGAGCCGGGGCCGGTGCCTGGCGCGGGCCAGCAATCGGGCATGGACATCCTGGGAATCCATTTCACCGATGCCGCGATCGATGGCCTTGGCGGCATCGACCTGCTCAATGCGCCTTGCGCCCCCGCCCCGCAAATTCTGATCGCGGGCGGCGAGCCTCAGATGGCCCCGCTGGCGCGCCACTACGGCACGCTGGGCGCGCAGGTGCGGATGGTGCCTTTCCCTGACCTGATCGGCTGGCTGCAGGACCCGTTGCATGGCACGCCACCGGATGCGACCTTCACGGAGGTGGCCGGCTGGATTGCCGCCATGGCGCCAGCGGCGCCAGTTGGCGAGCCCGCTCCGGCTGGCCGCGCGATGGCAGCGGGAACGGTTTCGTGCCTGCGCGCCGGCGAGTGGGCGGAAACGCCGGTGCGCTTTGGCCAGGGCCTGTTCGGCATGTTGTGCGAGCCGCGCGGGCCGCGCATCGAGCGGCCGGCCGTGCTGATCAACAATTCCGGCGGCACGCATCACGTCGGTGCCGGCCGTTGCGGGGTCATGCTGGCGCGCCGGCTGGCGGCACGCGGTGTTGCCTCGTTCCGCATCGATGTGCGGGGCATCGGGGACGCATCGGTTGGCGCGCAGGCCATCGCGGCGGTGCCGGCCGATCCGGAGGGGTACCGCGATGCTGTCGCTGCCTGCGACTGGCTGCTTGCTCACGGCCATCGCGAGGTGGTGGCTTTCGGCGTGAGCTACGGCGCCAATGTCAGCTTGCACACCGCGGGCGCGCACCCGGGCGTGGTGGGCGCCGTGCTGGTCAACCTGCAGCGCTTGTTGCGCCGGGAGACCTTTACCCGGCCCCGGTGGCTGATCCATGGCCGCAGCGCACCTACGGCAGAAGAGGGCGCGCCCGGCATCGATGCGGCATCGGTCCTGCCCAAGCCTGCCGTGCACGAGCAGCAGGAGATCGAGGGCTTGCTCCAGTCGCTCGACGCGCGCGGCACGGCGCTGCGCCTGCTGTTCGGGCCGGACGATCCCGGGCCTTTCGAGCTGGCGCGGTTCTTCGGGCCGACGCTGGCCGGCCTCGCCGGCTTCTCGCAGTTGCAGATCGAGACCATCGATGGCCTGGACCACGGCATGCTCAACCCGCCCGGGCGGGCGCGGGTGATCGACTATTGCGTCGACCTGTTATGCGGCCGCTTGCATCCCGGCGCGGACCTTCGGGATCGGCTGCAACGCATTGCCGAGCCGTGGCGTCGCCCGCCGGATTGCCGGTGAAGGTGCGGCGGACAGTGCTCGGCCTCGGCGTATAGGCCCGCTTGCCCGTTTGCCCGGCGCCAATCCTGCGCCGTGCGGAGCAGGGCGGCTAGAATGGCTGACTTTTTGGCTGCGGGGCATGCAGTAACGTCATGCAGTGTCCCGCTTACCTTGCCAGGGACCGCCGATCCGGACCGGATGGACCCTGCCAGCCACGGCAGAACATGAATCCCATTTCCTTGAACGAACTCCATGTTGCGCATCCGGCCTTTGGCAAGATGCTCGATGACCTGATCCGCGACGCGGGTGGCCCTGGCTTCATCTGGCAATTGGCGGTCCTCGCCGCTTGCCTGGCCGTGGCTTGGCCATTGGCTAGACTGATCGTCAAGYGCCTCGAAGCCCGCTACGCCGGATCCAGCTTCTCCCTGCGTTTCGCCGCCGCCAGCCTGGAGCGCGCGATGTTCCCGTTGTTCGGCTGGCTGCTGGTGACGGGTGCGCGCTTCGGGCTGGAGCCGATGATGTCCATCAGCGTGCTACGGCTCGCATTGGTGCCTCTTTCCGGCATTACCTTCCTGTATTTCGCCTTCTACATCCTGCGTCGCGTCATGTCGGGCAATGGCCAGTTGCATGGCATGCTGCTGCTGGTCGAAAAAGTGCTGACGACCCTGGTTTGGGCGGCGATGGCGCTTTATGTGCTGGGTTTGCTGTGGGATGTGGTGAATTGGATGGACGGCATCCGCTTTTCGCTGGGCGGCAAGCAGAAGATCAGCCTGGCGGACACACTGGTGGCCATCGTTTGGATCCTGGTCACCGTGCTGGTGGCGATGTGGTTCGGCTCATGGCTGGAAGAGCGCCTGATGCGGTCGACCGGGCTGGATAGCAACCTGAAGGTGGTTCTGAGCCGGATTTCAAAGGCGCTGCTGCTGCTCGTGTCCCTGTTGCTGAGCCTGTCGCTGGTCGGCATCGACCTCACCGTGTTGTCCGTGTTCGGTGGCGCGCTGGGTGTTGGCCTGGGGCTGGGCTTGCAAAAGATCGCCAGCAACTACATCTCCGGATTCATCATCCTGCTGGACCGGTCGGTCAAGCTGGGCGACCAGATCACCGGCGGAAGTTCAAGGAGCATGGCATCTCGATCCCGTATCCGCAGCGAGAGGTGCGGGTGCTGGGGAAAGTGGAAGTCGACGGCAATGGTGGCCCCGTAAAAGAAGTGCAAGGGGCACATATCGATTTGCCGGGTGTCCGCAGGGGATCGGCATCCTGAGCGTTCACGGGGCGTTTAGGCCACCTTATGGAACAATCCGTGTTGCTTAGCGTCAAACTGAGGGAAAAAGCGGATGTCCGTGCGATGCGGTTCCGGTAGAATCCAGGGTAGTTGCGGGTTCATTCGGAAAGCACGTTTCGTTCGGGTGAGTTTGTTTGACCTCCAGCCCCACACCAGACAGCCGCCAGATTGCAGCGGCTCGTGTCCAGTCCGCCGGCAGGCAGCAGTTTTGCCCATGGCGCCAGGCGCGCGTGCCTTGGGGACTCCGGCGAATGCCGGGGTTTCAGGCAGGTGCCGTATGACGCAATCATTGAATTTGCAGTCCTTTTTCTGCACTTTGTTTGCGGCTCGCCCTGTCGTGCCGCACTGAATGCCCCTGTTTAATCGACGGAGAACAGTTTGTTCGACACTATTCTTGACTGGGCCRCTAATGGCCTCGCCAACTGGTCCTGGTGGGAGATTGTGATCTACACCCTCGTGGTGACGCACATCACCATCGCGGGCGTAACCATCTACCTGCACCGCTGCATGGCGCACCGGTCGCTGGACCTGCACCCTATCGTTTCGCATTTCTTCCGTGGCTGGCTGTGGCTGACCACCGGCATGGTCACCAAAGAGTGGACCGCCATTCACCGCAAGCACCACGCCAAGTGCGAGACCGAAGACGATCCCCACAGCCCGCAGACCCGCGGCATCCGCAAGGTGCTGCTGGAAGGCGCGGAGCTGTATCGCGCCGAGTCCAAGAACAAGGAAACCATCACCAAGTTCGGTCATGGCACGCCCAACGACTGGGTCGAGCGCAATGTCTACTCGCGCTTTGGCTGGCAAGGCGTTGGCCTGATGCTGATCATCGACGTCGCCCTGTTCGGCGTGATCGGCCTGAGCGTGTGGGCCGTGCAGATGCTGTGGATCCCGATCCACGCCGCCGGCATCATCAATGGCCTGGGCCACTGGTGGGGCTATCGCAATTACGATTGCGAGGACGCTTCGACCAATGTCTCGCCGTGGGGCATCATCATCGGCGGCGAAGAACTGCACAACAACCACCACACCTACCCGACGTCGGCCAAGTTCTCGATCAAGTGGTACGAGTTCGACATCGRCTGGGGCTACATCCGCGCCATGCAGGCTGTTGGTCTGGCCAAGGTCAAGAAGACCCCGCCGAAGGCGCGCCTGGTGGATGCCCGCCCGGTTGACCACAACACGCTGGAAGCCATCATTGCCAATCGCTATGACGTGATGGCGCGCTATGCCAAGGCGGTCAAGAGCGCCTACAAGCAGGAACTGGAAAAGCTGAAGGAAGCCCGTATGGCCRAGTACAGCAGCTTCAAGCCGGCTCGCAAGTGGTTCCACCGCGAAGAAGCCAAGCTGGCCGATCCGCAGCGCCAGCAACTGGCCAGCATCGTGGAGCAGAACAAGTCGCTGCATACCTTCGTGGAAATGCGCCGCGAGCTGGCCGCGATCTGGGGCCGCTCCAACCTGACGCGCGAACAGCTGCTGGCGCAGCTGCAGGCCTGGTGCCACCGCGCCGAGGCCAGCGGCATCCAGGCACTGCACGATTTCTCGCTGCGCCTGYGCCGTTATGCCTGATGCGGGCTGATGCCCGAGCTGGCGTGGCCTGATACAATTTAGCTCGCCCAAAAGCCCCGCCTCTGGCGGGGCTTTTGTTTTCGCTAAACTCCCCCAATATCAGGGTCAGCGGCGACAAGCGGATACCAAGCGGAATTCCGAGGCGCGCTGTCCAAGAGGAGTATCGGAGATGACCCCCCAAACGATCAAAGCCGTCGAGTTCGAAAAGCCGAACCTCTCGACGGAGTCCCCCGAAGGCGGCAGCTGTGTCGCCCACGCCTGGGCCAAAGTGCCTCCTGTGCTGTCGGCACAGGAGCGCACGGCGCTCAAAGCGCGCATCAAGACCCTGCTGAAACAACGCAATGCGGTGCTTGTCGCGCACTATTACGTTGATTCCGACCTGCAGGACCTGGCCGAGGAAACCGGCGGCTGCGTGTCGGACTCGCTGGAGATGGCGCGCTTTGGCCGCGATCATCCGGCCAAGACGCTGGTGGTGGCGGGGGTCCGATTCATGGGCGAGACCGCAAAGATCCTCAGCCCGGAAAAGACCGTGCTGATGCCCGACCTGGACGCAACCTGCTCGCTTGACCTGGGCTGCCCGTCCGACGAATTCGCCGCGTTCTGCGACGCGCATCCCGATCGCACGGTGGTGGTCTATGCCAACACCAGTGCCGCCGTGAAGGCGCGCGCCGACTGGATGGTGACTTCGAGCATTGGCCTGAAGATTGTCGAGCACCTGCACGCGCGCGGCGAGAAGATCCTGTGGGCCCCGGACAAGCACCTGGGCAGCTATATCCAGAAGCAGACCGGCGCCGACATGCTCTTGTGGCAGGGTTCCTGCCTGGTGCATGATGAGTTCAAGGGCATCGAGCTTGACCTGCTGCGCCGGGAGTTTCCCAATGCCAAGATTCTGGTGCATCCGGAGTCGCCGGCCAATGTGGTTGAGCAGGCCGATGTGGTGGGCTCGACTTCGCAGCTGATCGCGGCGGTAAAGGAGCTGGACGCGCGCGAGTTTATCGTTGCGACCGACAACGGCATCCTGCACAAGATGCGCCTGGCCGCACCCGACAAGCATTTCATCGAAGCCCCCACTGCCGGCAACAGCGCGACCTGCAAGAGTTGCGCGCACTGCCCCTGGATGGCGATGAATGCACTGACCAATCTGGCTGAAGTGCTGGAGAAGGGTCATAACGAAATCCATGTCGACGCGGATATCGGCCGCCAGGCCGTGACCTGCATCGACCGCATGCTCGACTTCGCCGCGCAGCAGAAGGCCAATGTGCGGCCCAAGGCCGACCTGGCCAGCGAGCAGGCCTTGTTCAAGGGAATCGGCCCGGCATGAGCAGCAATCCAAACCTGAATTCCGTGAATTCGAACGTCAACGCTATTTTTGACAGCTATGGCCCGGCGCTCGCCGAGGCGCTCCAGGCCAATGTCAGCGCCGCCATTGCCGAAGATGTCGGCAGCGGCGACCTGACCGGCCTGCTGGTGCCCGCCGGCAAGCCGGCGCGGGCACGCGTGATCGTGCGCGAGCAAGCCGTGCTGTGTGGCCAGCCGTGGTTCGAGGCGTGCATGCGCGCGGTCGATCCCGCGCTACAGGTCGTCTGGAAGCAGGCCGAGGGTGCCCGCATGGCGCCGGACTCGGTGGTCTGCGAGATTACCGGTCCGGCTCGTTCGCTGCTGACCGCGGAGCGGCCGTCGCTGAATTTCCTGCAGTTGTTGTCCGGCGTGGCGACCGCCACGCGCCGCTATGCCGACCTGGTCGAAGGTACCCGGGCGCGCGTGCTCGATACCCGCAAGACGTTGCCGGGCCTGCGCCTTGCGCAGAAGTACGCGGTCAGGGTCGGCGGTGGCGACAACCAGCGCCTGGCGTTGTATGACGGCATCCTGATCAAGGAAAACCACATTGCCGCGGCCGGCAGCATCACCGCCGCCATGCAGGCAGCAGCCGCGCTGGATGCTGGTGTGTCGGTCCAGGTCGAGGTGGAAAGCCTGGCCGAGCTGGAAGAGGCATTGGCGGCTGGCGCGAAATCGATCCTGATCGATAACTTTACCGAGGCGATGATGCGCGATGCCGTGCGTATCAACGCCGGGCGTGCCTTGCTGGAGGTCTCGGGCGGGGTCAATGCAGACACGATCCGTGCTTTTGCGCAAACCGGTGTGGACCGGATCTCGGTCGGGGCGCTAACCAAGGACGTGCGCGCGACGGATTATTCGTTGCGGATCATMGAATAATCGGGATTGGTCGGAGCATGAAAAAAGCGCGCCTTGGGCGCGCTTTTTTCATGGCGAGATCCAGGCGCGGGCTTACTTCACCCGTTCCCGCTTGAACACGGGCTGCATCACCGTGGGCAGCGCCTTCGGCAACGTCTCGGGATAGTCACGGCTGAAATGCAAACCACGACTTTCATGGCGCGAATACGCGCTATCCACGATCAACGAGGCGACTTCCACCAGGTTGCGCAGCTCCAGCAGGTCGCGGGTGACACGGAAGTTGGCGTAGTACTCCGCGATCTCCTCGCGCAGCAGGGTGATGCGGTGCTGGGCGCGCTCGAGCCGCTTGCTGGTGCGCACGATGCCCACATAATTCCACATCATGCGGCGCAGCTCGTCCCAGTTGTGCGAGACCACGACTTCCTCGTCGGCATCCGCAACCCGGCTTTCGTCCCACTGGGGCAGGGTGATGTCCGGTTGGCCGGCCTTGTCCTGGCCGGCAATGTCGAGGGCTGCCGCGCGCCCGATCACCATGCATTCGAGCAGCGAATTGGAGGCCAGGCGGTTGGCGCCGTGCAGGCCCGTGCAGCCCGTCTCGCCCACGGCATAGAGATTGGCCAGATCGGTGCGGCCCGCGGTGTCGGTGACCACGCCGCCGCAGGTGTAGTGCGCGGCCGGCACCACCGGGATGGGCTCGCGGGCGATGTCGATGCCAAGTTCCAGGCACCGTGCGTGAATGGTCGGGAAGTGCTCGCGCAGGAAGGATTCGGGCTGGTGGCTGATGTCCAGGTGCACGTAATCCAGGCCGCGCTTCTTCATCTCGAAGTCGATTGCGCGCGCCACCACGTCGCGCGGAGCCAGTTCGGCGCGTTCGTCGTGCTCTGGCATGAAGCGGGTGCCGTCGGGCAGCTTCAGCAGGCCGCCTTCGCCACGTACCGCTTCCGAAATCAGGAAAGACTTGGCGTAGGGGTGATACAGGCAGGTCGGGTGGAACTGGATGAACTCCATGTTCGACACCCGGCAGCCCGCACGCCAGGCCATGGCGATGCCATCGCCGGTGGCGGTGTCGGGGTTGGTGGTGTAGAGATAGACCTTGCCCGCGCCGCCTGTCGCCAGCACGGTGTGGGTGGCGGTAATGGTCTGCACTTCGCCACTGGCGTCGTCCAGCACGTAGAGGCCGTAACAGCGGTTGCCCGGCAGGCCAAGCTTGCTCGAGGTGATCAGGTCCACCGCGAAGTGGTCCTCGATGATCGTGATATTGGGGTGCTGGCGCGCCTGCTCGCTCAACGTGGACACGACGGCATGGCCGGTGGCGTCCGCCGCGTGGATGATGCGCCGGCGGCTATGGCCGCCTTCGCGCGTGAGGTGGTAGCCGAGTTCCGCCTGGTCATCGCGGGTGAACGGCACGCCGCGGTCGATCAGCCACTGGATCGCTTCGCGCCCGTGCTCGACGATATAGCGCGTGGCGCTGTCATCGCAAAGGCCAGCGCCTGCCACCAAGGTGTCCTGCGTGTGCTCATCGTGGCTGTCGCCTGAGTCCAGGACCGCGGCTATGCCGCCTTGGGCCCAGTCACTGGCGCCTTGCGTCATGGCACGTTTGCAAATGATGACAACCCGATGGGTGTCGGCCAGTTGCAGCGCGACCGTCAGACCGGCCAGTCCGCTGCCGACAATGGCGACATCGAAGTTCATGGTGCGAGAGACGCGCGCGGCGCGCGGTCGGGAGGCAGGAAAGCTGGAAAGTGTACACCGCCAGCGTGCTTGCGTGGGCAGGCAAGCCATGCGTGAGCTGGGTGCCGAGAGCCGTTGGCCGCGCAATGCGGCGCATGCTGCCCGGAAAAGCAAAAACCCCGCGTGAGCGGGGTTTCTACAGACATGCCGCGCGATCGGCATGCGGAAGACAGGATCAATTACTTGATCTTGGTTTCCTTGTACGACACGTGCTTGCGGGCGACGGGATCGAACTTCATGATCTCCATCTTTTCCGGCATCGTGCGCTTGTTCTTGGTGGTCGTGTAGAAGTGACCCGTACCTGCAGTCGACTCCAACTTGATTTTATCGCGTCCGCCCTTGCTGGCCATGATGTGCTCCTAATTAGACTTCGCCACGTGCGCGCAGATCCACGAGCACGGTGTCGATGCCTTTCTTGTCGATCAGGCGCAGGCCGGCGTTCGAGACG
>NZ_JBFTSF010000335.1:0-6126 GCF_056399905.1 Cupriavidus sp. 01L46 | reverse complement strand
CAGATAGGTCATGGCGGTGGTGACGGCGGACATGAAGCGAGTCTCGGTAGGATTGGCCATGTGATCAGGCGGTGGGCAGCCAGTCGATGACGCTCGCCTGCTTCTCCAGCGCCCACACGCGGGCAATGATGGTGCGCATCTCGGTCTCGCTTGCGCCGTGGCGGAACGCGCCCAGTTGCAGCGCCTTGGCCTCCAGCTCCGGGCGCGACAAGGTATTACCCGGATCGCCCTTGGGCACGTCCACGCGGCCCGCCAGCGTGCGGCCGTCGGTGGTCTTGACCGTGACGCGGCCGATCCACTGGCGCGGATACGCGGCATTGATCTCGTCGTCCAGTTCCATCTCCACCTTGTCGCGGAAGGCGGCCACCTTCGCGTCTTGCAGCGCATGGTCCTCGAACTCGCCCAGGCCGGCGTGCGCATGCACGGCGACCAGGCCCAGCACGGTGCCCATGGAGAACTTGGCCTGGTGGATGGTCTTGGGATCGGTCACGGGGCCGAGCACGTCGATGGCGCCCTGGTGCACGTGCGCGGTCACGCTGGCGATCTGGTCCGCGCTGATCTTCTCGCGCAGCATCAGGTCCTTGAGCGCATCGGCCGCCGGGTGCGTGTGGCGGCACGAGGCGAAGAACTTGAACGAAGTCTCGGCGGTGGCCCAGCGCTCGCCCAGGCCGTCGGTCAGGGCGGCGGGATTGGCGTCGCTGGACATGCCGGCGGCCATGCCCTGCGGGCCTTCCAGGATGCGCTTCGCACCGGTAAAGCCAGCGCGCGCGATCCAGGCGGACATCAGGCCGTCGGCAGCTGCCTTGGCGGTGTGCAGTTGCTTGGAGTCCGCGGCGTCGCGCAGGAATTCCCACAGGCCGGCGGCCTGCGTGCCGGCCGAGCCGAGCGCCTGGTTGATGCCTTCTGCGTCCATGCCATACAGCTTGGCGACAGCGGCGGCTGCCGCCAGCGTGCCGACGGTGCCTGTGGTGTGGAACACGCGATAGTGCGAGCGGCCCATGAATTCGCCGATACGGATGCCTGCCTCGTAGCCGGCGATGGATGCCAGCAGCACCTCGGCACCGCTCTTGCCTTCGGCCTGCGCGGCAGCGATCACGGCGGGGAACACCACGGCGGCCGGGTGCAGCACCGAGCCGTTATGCACGTCGTCCTGCTCCACCACGTGGGAGGAGGCGCCATTGATCAGGGCGGCAAAGTATGGCGAAGTGCGGCGGCGATCCACCAGCACCTCGGCCGGGCCCTGCTGCGGGCCCATCGCGGCGACGAACTCCTGCAGCTTGCGCACCGCCGGTGCATCCTTGCCGGCGATGGCGGAGGCAATCCAGTCGAGGAACAGGTCCTTGGTGCGTTCCACCACRTCGGCGGGCACGTCGGCCAGCGTGAAGCGGGCCAGGAAATCGCACAACTGGCGGGTAGGGTAGGTGTGGTCAGTGGCTTGGCTCATGCCGGCTCCGGGCGGGGTTCTGGGGTGGTGGTTTGTCTTTCTGTTCCTCCCCTCTCCCGCAAGCGGGAGAGGGGAGCCACGTCTGCGCGAAATAGTGCGCAGGCGCTACGCCTGCGCGTTGGCGTCACGGCTTCGTGCTGTTGTTCAAATCGTCTTGCTGTCCGTCATCCTGGCAATCTCATGCGCGCCGTAACCCAGCTCCGCCAGGATGGCCGCGCTATGCGCGCCCAGCGCCGGGACGTCGCCCATCACCGGCTCCACGCCCGACAGGTTGGCCGGCGGCAGCAACGCCCCGATGGGGCCGCCGGGGCTGGCCACTTCGCGCCAGCGTCCGCGTGCGGCCAGTTGCGGGTGGTTCCACACGGCCTCGATATCGTTCATGGGCGCGTTGGCGATCTGCGCGTCGTCCAGCAATGCTTCGACCTGCGTCACCGTCATCGGCGCGAAACGCGCTTCGATCAACGCGGTCAGCTCGGTGCGGTTCTTGACGCGCCCCGAGTTGGAGGCGAAGCGCTCGTCCTTGAGCAGCGCCGGCTGCGCCAGCACCTTGTTGCAGAAGGCCTGCCATTCACGCTCGTTCTGCAGGCCGAAGATCACGCTGCCGCCGTCGCCGGTACGGTGCACGCCATACGGCGCGATGGCCGGGTGCGATGCGCCAAATCGTGCCGGCGCCTTGCCGCCGTAGTGGCCGAAGTACAGCGCGTAGTTCATCCACTCGGTCAGTGCCTCCAGCATGGTCACCTCCACGCGCAGGCCCTGGCCGGTGCGCCCGCGCTGCAGCAGCGCGGAGAGGATGCCGCTATAGGCGTACATGCCGGCCGCGATGTCGGCGATGGAAATGCCCGCGCGCGATGGTTCGTCCGCGCTGCCGGTGATGCCGATCAGGCCGGCGGCCGCCTGGATCAGCAGGTCGTACGCTTTCTTGTCGCGATAGGGGCCGGCGTCTCCGTAGCCCGAAATATCGCAGACGATCAGCTTGCCGTAGCGCGGGTGCAGCGTGTCGAAATCCAGCCCCATGCGCGCAGCCGCGCCGGGTGCCAGGTTCTGCACCAGCACGTCCGCATCGGCCAGCAGGCGGTGCAGCACGGCTTGCGCCTCGTCTTGCTTGAGGTCGAGCGTCAGGCTCTCCTTGCCGCGGTTGAGCCAGACGAAGTGCGAGGCCTGGCCATGGACGGTCTCATCGTAGCCACGCGCGAAATCGCCCACGCCGGGGCGCTCCACCTTGACCACGCGGGCGCCCAGGTCGGCCAGCTGGCGGGTGGCGAACGGCGCGGCCACGGCGTGTTCGAGGGAGACGACGCGGATGCCATCGAGCGGGCGGATGCCCTGATGCGTAGCAAGCATTGGGGGCGGCCCTCAGAACGAGCGCGGCAGCTCGAGCACGTGCTCGGCCACATACGACAGGATCAGGTTGGTGGAGATCGGCGCGACCTGGTACAGGCGCGTCTCGCGGAACTTGCGCTCGATGTCGTATTCGGCGGCAAAGCCGAAGCCGCCGTGGGTCTGCAGGCAGACGTTGGCCGCTTCCCACGACGCATCGGCGGCGAGCAGCTTGGAGATGTTGGCTTCCTTGCCGCAGGGCTTGCCGGCGTCGAACAGCGCGGCGGCCTTGTAGCGCATCAGGCTGGCCGCTTCCACGTTCACATAGGCACGCGCGATGGGGAACTGGATGCCCTGGTTCTGGCCGATCGGACGGTCGAACACGATGCGCTCGCGCGCATAGCTGCTGGCGCGCTCGATAAACCAGTAGCCGTCGCCGACGCATTCGGAGGCGATCAGGATGCGCTCGGCGTTCAGGCCGTCCAGGATGTACTTGAGGCCCTTGCCTTCCTCGCCGATCAGGTTCTCGGCGGGGATCTCCAGGTTGTCGAAGAACAGTTCGTTGGTCTCGTGGTTGACCATATTGCGGATCGGCCGCACCGTCAGGCCCTTGCCGATGGCCTCGCGCAGATCCACCACGAACACCGACAGCCCCTCCGACTTGCGCTTGACCTGGTCCAGCGGCGTGGTGCGCGCCAGCAGCAGCATCAGGTCCGAGTGCTGCACACGCGAGATCCAGACCTTCTGGCCGTTGATGACGTAGCGGTCGCCCTTCTTCACGGCGGTGGTCTTGAGCTTGGTGGTATCGGTGCCGGTGGTGGGCTCGGTCACCGCCATCGACTGCATGCGCAGCTCGCCCGAGGCAATGCCCGGCAGCCAGCGCTGCTTTTGCTCGGCCGAGCCGTGGCGCAGCAGGCAGCCCATCACATACATCTGGCCGTGGCAGGCGCCGGAGTTGCCGCCGGTGCGGTTGATCTCCTCCATGATGACGGACGCGGCGGTCAGCGGCAGGCCCGAGCCGCCGTACTCCTCCGGGATCAGGGCGGACAGCCAGCCGGCCTTGGTCAGCGCCTGCACGAACTCTTCCGGGAAGGCGTTCTGCTCTTCCACGCGTTGCCAGTAGGCGGAATCGAAGCCGGTGCACAGGGCACGCACGGCTTCGCGGATGTCGGGATACGGCTGGTCGTGCGATTGTTCTGCGAACATGAAAAGGGGCCCCGGTATGGACTTATCTGGATGTTATGGAATCTAGCTTGCGGCCATTATTCCCGAGGGCCTGCCGTGCGGTAATTCGGATTTGCGAAAGAGCGGCTTAGCGCCCCCGGAAGCAGGCCGGGCGGGCACGGCACGGGTTTGGGCGGCGCCGCGCGCACTCGCCGGCGCCTGGCGGCTTCTGGCCTGCCTTGCCCACCCTTAGGGAAATCCGTATTGCATAGGCGTCGCTTTATCGCCACGCTTGCCGGAAACGATAACGCGGTAACGCGATAGCGCCGCACGCCCGCACGGGCCGACGCAGGCGAGCCCCGGCCGGCATAGCCCGGCCAATCCACCACGATGGAGACGAAAGACATGGCAGGCAGCAAACAGCAGCGGCACCGGCGGGTCGGCAGCGAACACGCAGCGCAGATGAACCGGGCCCAGGCACCATGGCGCTGGATGGCGCTCGCCGCGCTGGGCGTGGCGGCGGCACTCATCGCGCCTGCCCCGGCGCGGGCCGCCGATGCCTACCCCACCAAGCCGATCACCATGGTGGTCCCCTTTGCCGCGGGCGGCCCCACCGACGTGGTGGCGCGCACCATGGCCGCGGCCATGTCCAAGACCCTGGGCCAGAGCGTGGTGGTGGAAAACCGGCTCGGCGCCGGTGGCACCGTCTCCGCCGCCTACGTGGCCAAGGCCGCGCCGGACGGCTACACCATCCTGATCCACCACAACGGCATGGCCACCGCGCCGGCGCTGTACAGCAAGCTCCCCTACAAGCCGCTGACGGATTTCAGCTTTGTCGGYCAGGTAGCCGACGTGCCCATGACCCTGCTCGGCCGTCATGACCTGCCAGCCAGGACATTGCCTGAGCTGATTGCCTACATCCGCCAGAACCAGGGCAAGGTCAACCTGGCCAATGCCGGGCTGGGCGCGGTCTCGCAGCTGTGCGGCATGCTGTTCCAGAAAGCCATCGGCGTGGAGCTGACCGCCATTCCCTACCAAGGCACCGCGCCCGCGATGACCGCCCTGCTGGGCAGCCAGGTCGATATCCTGTGCGACCAGACCACCCAGACCCTGCCGCATATCAAGGCCGACAAGGTCAAGCTCTACGGCGTCACCACCACCACGCGCATCAAGGCCTTGCCTGACACCGCCACGCTAGCCGAGAGTGGGCTCAAGGGCTTCGAGGTCAAGGTCTGGCACGGCATCTATGCCCCGCATGGCACGCCGCCGGCGGTCATCGACCGGCTCAACGGCGCCTTGCGCACCGCGTTGAAGGATCCGGCGGTAGCGGCACGGCTGGCGGACMTGGGCGCCGAGATCGTGCCGCAGGACAAGCAGACGCCAGAAGGGCTGCGCACCTGGCTGAAGGCCGAGATCGAGAAATGGTCGCCGATCATCAAGGCAGCAGGGGTGAAGGCGGACTAATGGCGGGGGGCAGTCTGTCCCGAGAGAGAAGGCAGCGTGTGGCCCTTGCCCAATTGGGAATTTTTCAGCCCTCATATTCAGACACTACTCAATTCTGGCTGCCAATCCTGCCTGGCTCGATCGAACAACGTTGGCTCCGGGAGCGGTTGAGGACGAGCTGACCGGATCGAGTTCGCGGGAGCGGCCGACGGTGGACCCAATGAGCAGCAAATCCTACTGCATTTGTGCTGCCTCCGCGCTCCTATGCCTTCCCAGCAATGTTCCCCTTGCGCAGGACCAGTTCCTCTAGAGCGCCCGCTGAGTCTGCAACGCCACCGGGAGGGTGTGCGGATTGGGCTCGCCAAATGAACCTGATTTCAAGGGGGTTCCGTTAATAGGCTGAACTATAAGCAGTCTCCCCTTTAGAATCTCATCGTCCCGTGTTTGCCACATATTGAGGAATTGATCCCTGGATAGACGCCGATTTCCCCAAGATGGATCGCCGATCCAAACGTGGTCTCGAGATACACCCCGGATAACAGTGAAGTGATCCTCACTTTCAGGGCGCACATACGCCACTGCAGGAATCTCAAGCAACGTTAATTGTTCATACGACAATGCTATTCCTTGAGCCTTGAAGCCGAATTCTGGCAATACTTTAGCCATGTCGTCGAATGAGGCGACGTTATTGTTTTTTCCCATCGCATCCATAATTTGTTTTTCGGTGAAATTCGCCCCATAAAAACTCAAAATGG
>NZ_JBFTSF010000334.1:0-6142 GCF_056399905.1 Cupriavidus sp. 01L46 | reverse complement strand
AAAAATCAAAGCCCAACCACAAAACAAGAGCCAACGGTTCTGCCCTTGGGTCCAAAAACCATCATCAACAAAAAAATCACAAATCCGCCTCAGCCGGCACCCCCACCCGCACCGCAGGCCCACTCCCACTCCCACTCCGCAACCGGCTAAAACTAACCACGGCCCCCACAAGAGCCACCCCCGCGGCAACAAAAAGCGCCACCCGGGCCGCCCCGCTGGCATCAACACTAAACAACAACGCCACAACAGCTGTCCCGGTGGTCTGCCCCAGCAGCCGCGTGGTAGCTTGCGCCCCGCTGGCCCCCCCGCTGCGCGCCGGCGGCGTAGCGCCAATCATCGCGCGGTTGTTCGGTGACTGGAATAACCCGAATCCCAATCCGCACATGGCCATGCGCCAGCACACGGCAAAGCTGGACGCTTCCGGCCCAAGCGTCGCCAGGCCGATCAGCCCGCTCCCGAGCAAGGCCAGCCCGATGCCGGCCAGGATGCTGGCTGGATAGCGATCGGACAGGCGTCCCGAGATTGGCGCCATGATGGCCACCATCAGCGGCCACGGCGTGATCAGCAGCCCGGTCTCGTTCAGCGTGCGGCCAAGCTGGTACTCCAGGTAGAAGGGCAGCGCCACGAAGGCCAGCATCTGCGCCATGAACGAGCAGAAGGACGTGCCCACCGCCAGCGTGAAGGCGCGGCTGGCGAACAGGTCCACCGGCACCAGCGGTGCGTGCTTGCTGCGCTGCATGCGTACCAGCCACCATCCCAGCAACGCTGCCACCACCAGGCCGGCGGCGGCGGCGGGGCGCCATTGCGCGTGGCCCGCGCCGTCCACGCCCAGGATGAACAAGGCAAAGACCACGGCCGAGAGCAGCGCGCTGCGATAGTCGAAGCTGCGCGGCTGGGGCGGCGTCGCCGGCAGCGCAGTGCGGGCCAGMGCGAGCGCAAAGATCGCCACCGGCACGTTGATGGCGAACAGCCACGGCCAGCTCGCCACCGACAGGATCAGCGCGCCCACCGAGGGGCCCACGGCAATGGTGATGCCTACCACCAGCGCGTTCAGCCCGATGCCCCGGCCCAGCTTCGTGGGCGGATAGATAAAGCGCACCAGCGCCGTGTTCACGCTCATGATGCCGGCGCCGCCGATGCCCTGCAGCACCCGCGCGGCCACCAGCACCGGCAGGTTGGGCGACAGCGCGCACAGCAGCGAGCCCGCCAGGAAAATCGCCAGGCCGCCGCGGTACACGCGCTTGTAGCCAAGGATGTCGCCCAGCGAGGACAGCGGCAGCAGGCACACCGTGACGGTGAGCTGGTAGGCGTTGACCACCCAGATGGTGCTGGACGGGTCGGCGGCCAGCTCGCGCGAGATCGAGGGCAGCGCGATATTGGCGATCGAGCCATCGAGCACGGCCATGATCAGGCCGCAAAACACGGTGAGGATGGCCCAGGAGCGTTGGGGATAGGGTAGGCCTTGGTGTGGCTGCATGAGGGAGGGCGGCTGCTGAAGGAGTGGCGCGAGCAATACATTAGATGCTTGACGACACAATTATCGTCTCGCGGAGCGGGACTCGCAAATGATTGGAATGTGGTAAGGCAGCGCCGGCAGTGTTGTTTTTCGGCCGCAGAGAAATAGGGCGGAAAACCCGCCGTACTCGACCAAATGCCCGGCTGGCCCAGCGCTATGATCCCCGGCACGATGTCCCGGAAACCAGGTCGCGAACCGCACCTCCCTTGGGGACGCAGCGTTTTCCGGATCGCCATTAGMCATGTCAACGTCAACCACCCAGGGCAGCTGGCAGCCAGTCCCCACTAGTCTCGATCCCGTCGACTGGAGCGCGCTGAGGGCGCAGGGGCACAGCATGCTCGACGATATGCTGGACCACCTCCAGGGCATCCGCGCCCGCCCGGTCTGGCAGCCGATACCCGACGCGGTGCGCGCCAGCTTCCGCGAGCCGCTGCCCCGCGAGGGCAGCGGGCTGGACCAGGTGCATGAGACCTTCATGGACAGCATCCTGCCGTTTGCCGTGGGCAATGCGCATCCCGGCTTCATGGGCTGGGTGCACGGCGGCGGCACGCCGGTCGGGATGCTGGCGGAAATGCTGGCGGCCGGGCTCAATGCCAACCTGGGTGGGCGCGACCATATCCCGGTCGAGGTGGAGTGGCAGGTGCTGCGCTGGGTGATCGAGCTGTTCGGCTTTCCCGAGGATGCCAGCGGCTTGTTCCTGACCGGCTCCTCCATGGCCAACCTGTCCGGCGTGCTGGTCGCCCGGACCCGGGCGCTCGGCTCGGGGGTGCGGTCAACCGGCATGGCGCAGGCTTCGCGGCGCCTGACGGCTTACACCTCCACCCGGGCGCATGGCTGTATTGCCCAAGGCATGGACCTGGCCGGCCTCGGCAAGGACAATCTGCGCTCGATTCCCGTTGACGAGATGGGGCGCATGGATATGGCGTGCCTTGTCGCTGCCATTGCCCTCGATCGCGCTGCCGGCTTCCAGCCATTTCTCGTGGTGGGCACCGCCGGCACCGTGGATACCGGCGCCATCGACGACCTGGCCGAAATCGCGCACATTGCCCGCCGGGAGCAACTGCATTTTCATGTCGACGGTGCCTTTGGCGCCCTGGCCATGCTGTGCCCCCAACTGGCGCCACGCCTGCGCGGCATCGAGCAGGCGGACTCGATCGCCTTCGATTTTCACAAATGGCTGCAGGTCCCCTATGACGCCGGCTTCTTTGTGGTCCGGGACCGGCAATTGCACCTGCGCACCTTTGCCACGCACGAGGGCACGTACCTCAGCCGCGGCGAGCGCGGCATGGCGGCCGGCTCCCCCTGGCCCTGCGATTTCGGGCCGGACCTGTCGCGCGGCTTCCGCGCGCTGAAGACCTGGTTCACGATCAAGGTCTATGGCACCGAGCGGCTGGGCGGCATGATCGCCCACACCTGCACCCTGGCGCAGGAACTCGCGCGGCGCATCGAGTCCGAGCCGGAGCTTGAGCTGCTGGCGCCGGTATCGCTCAACATCGTTTGCTTCCGCTTTATCGGCGCCGATGCCGATGCCGATGCCGATGCCGATGCCGATGCCGATGCGAGCGGCGCCATCGAGCAGGTCAACCGCGATCTTGTTGTCGCCCTGCAGGAATCCGGCCTCGCCGCGCCCTCGTCGACCGTGCTCGACGGGCGCTTTGCGATCCGGGTCGCTCTGTTCAATCATCGCAGCGGGCCGCAGGATATCGATGTCCTGCTGAACGCCACTCTGGCGCTTGGCCGGTCGCTGAGCGCCAAATCACCCGTACCCGTACCCGTACCCGTACCCGTTCCCGAAGCCAGCGGCCTACCACAATGAACGCAATCCTTGATCCCGCCAACATGACGCCGGCCCCTGACACACTGATCGGCCTGCGCCACCTGCTGCGGGCAGCCCATCAGAACGAGGACCTGCGCCCGCTCGGCGCCGAGCTGATCAACCACCTGCAGTCGCAGCCGGACGACGCCAATGCGTTGATGGATCTCTCGCTGGTCCTGCAGCTCATCGGCGATCACGCGCTGGCCATGACCATGCAGGCCGAGGCGCTGCAGGTGCGCCAGCTCTATCACTTGCCGACCCTGCGCAATGGCGAAGCCCGCCTGCGCGTGCTGGCCATCATGGTGTCGGGCGACCTGATGGCCAACACGCCGCTGGAGTGCTTGCTGGGCAATTCCGACGTGGCGCTCGATGCGCTCTACGTCACGCCGGAAAACCCGCTGCCGCAGGCCGTGCCGGAGCACGACGTGCTGTTCATCGCCGTGGGCGAATCCGACCGCACCCAGCCCGTGCTGGAGCACCTGCGCGCGCTGGCGGCAATCTGGCCGCGCCCGGTACTGAACCAGCCGGATCGCCTGCAACAGCTCTCGCGCGACCGGGCGGCATCGTTGCTGGCCTCGGCGCCGGGCGTGTGCATGCCGCCCACGCTGCGCGTGGATCGCCAGGTACTGGCCGGCATCGCCAGCGGGCAGGCAGCGATCTCGTCGGTGCTGGGCGAGGKCGCTTTCCCGATCATCGTCAGGCCCCTCGGCTCGCATGCCGGCAAGGGCCTGGAGAAGATCGGCGACGCGGCCGAACTCGCCGGCTACCTGGCGCAGACGGATGAGCCGGCTTTCTATGTCTCTTACTTCATCGATTACCGGAACGATGACGGCCAGTTCCGCAAATACCGGCTGGTGCTGATCGAAGGGCGCGCGTATGTGTGCCACGTCGGCATCTCCGAGCACTGGATGATTCACTATCTCAATGYCGGCATGGCCGAGAGCGCGGCCAAGCGGGATGAAGAAGCGGCCATCATGCGCGACTTCGACGACACCTTCGCGCTGCGCCACAAGGATGCCCTCGCTCTGATCCAGGAGCGGCTGGGCCTTGACTACGTGGGCCTGGATTGCGCCGAGACGCCGGATGGTGCGTTGCTGGTGTTCGAGGCCGACACGGCGATGGTGGTGCACGATATCGATCCGGTCGACCTCTTCCCGTACAAGCAGCCGCAGATGCACAAGATCTTCGCGGCGTTCCGGACCATGCTGATCAACGCAATCCAGGCCCATGCCGACCGCGTGGACGCGCACGATGCCGCTGCCATCGACGGCTGACCTGCTGGTCAGCGGCGGGGACCACCGCATTGCGCTGGATCCGGCGACCGGCCGTAACAAGTACGGTTGCCAGCCGCTCGCCTCAACGGGGCTGGTTCCCTTTGGCTCCTCCACGTCCTCGGGGATCTCTCCCGCCGCCTTCGCCGTGGTGGACGCGCTGCGCAACCGGCTAGCCGCGGCGCTGCCGCACCAGAGCGCGGCCGAGCTGTATTGCCGCGAGCTGGAACGGCTGCGCGGCGAGTTGCTGGCGCTGTGCGGCATTGGCGATGCGCTTGGCACCGGGCTTGTCTTTTCGGCTTCCGGCACCGATGTGCACCTGCTCGCGGCACGCGTTGCCGCGCGGGTGGCGGCCAATGGGGCCGGCAGCGATGCGGGCAATGCGGGCAATGCGGGGAATGTGGGCGGTGGGGGCATTCCGGGCCGGCCCCTGGTGATCCTGGCCGGCGAGGCCGAGAGCGGCAGCGGCGTGGCCGCCGCGCTCGCCGGGCGCCACTTCAGCACGTACAACGCACTGGGCCGTACCACCATCCCGGGCGAGTCCCTGAACCAGGCCTGCGCCAGCGACGTCCTTGATGTGCCGATCCGCAACGCGGACGGCAGCCTGCGGGATGCAAACGTGGTCGATGCGCAAATCGATGCGCTCGTCAGCCAGGCTGTGCAAGACGGGCGCCAGGTGCTGCTGGTGCTGATCGACGTCTCCAAGACCGGATGCATTGCGCCGAGCATTGCGTGCGTGACGGCGCTGCATCGCCGCTGGCCCTCGGCGGTGCAGGTCCTGGTCGACGCCTGCCAGTTCCGCATTGAGCCGGGTACGCTCCAGGCCTACCTGCGCAACGGCTGCATGGTGGCGCTGACCGGCTCCAAGTTTGTGACCGGGCCCTCGTTTTCCGGCGCCTTGCTGCTGCCAGCGGCAATCGGCAAGACGCTGCGCGAGCGCGGCGTTCCGGCGGAGCTGCGCCTGTATTCCGCGCGCGAGGAATGGCCGCAAGGCTGGGCAAGCGCGCAGGCGCTCGGCAGTTATGCGAACTTTGGCCTGCTGCTGCGCTGGCAGGCCGCGATCCACGAGCTGCGCGAATTCCTCGCGGTGCCGGCCGAGCAAGCCGTTGGCATTCTGCGGCGTTTTGCCAGTGCCATCCAGCAAAGGCTGGGCAGCGATCCCGCCTTTGCCGCGCTGGCGGTGCCGGCGCTGGACCGCACCGCGCTGAACACGCCATCCCACTGGGACGAGATCCAGACCATTCACCCCTTCCTGCTGTACCGGTGCCAGCCGGGGGGCGGCAGGGCTGCGCTCAGCCGGGAGGAGACGGCCGCCATCTTTTGCCGGGTCCAGGCGCCGGGGAGCGCCGACGCAGGCGTGGCMTACCAGCTTGGCCAGCCTGTGGACAGCGGCCACCGGGCAGGTGTCCCGGTCAGCGCCTTGCGGCTGTGCATGAGCGCCAGGCTGGTAGTCCAGGCAGCGCGGGACCTGGATCAGGAGCGGCATCTCATCGGCCAGGCGCTGGCATGCCTGGATATGGTTTCCGCCCTTGTGCACAC
>NZ_JBFTSF010000333.1:0-6188 GCF_056399905.1 Cupriavidus sp. 01L46 | reverse complement strand
CCAATAACTTCCCTTCCGCATAGCTTGTCACGTGGCGATCTGCGCACAGCATCGCGATGTGAAGTACAGCTTTCCATATCTCACGCCTAGACTGCAACTGTGTTCTATTTCGGCGCACTCATGTGTGCTTCTTATGAATACAGCTTCGCCCCTACTATTCCTTCCAACAAAATCACGCGTGGCCGGTTCCAGTCCCCAAGGCTCGGCGATGCGTATTCATTGGAGCTACCGTCGTGAGAGACGAAGCAGGGAAGATAAGCGAACTTCGCCCCCACCTTGTCGCCGGGTTGCACCCCGGACGACTCAACATCATTGCGCTGCCCGGCATCAGCGCCATCAGATTTGACGCATGCCGTTCGGCCGCGCAGATGCAACTGGACGATCCAGCTTTCCGCCGCCTCGATGCACCTGGCTGTGACCCGGTTGGAGGGCGCGTCCAATGAAGCTCTACGAGAAGTTCGCCGACGATATCGAGCGGTTGATCCAGCAGGGCGTCTACCGCCATGGCGAACGACTGCCTTCCGTACGGCAGGCTAGCCAGCAGCACCGGATCAGCATCACTACGGTACTGCATGCTTACCTGCTGCTGGAGAGCCGCGGCTTGCTGGTGAGCCGGCCGCAGTCCGGCTACTTCGTCGACCTGCAGCGCGGAAGCGACGAGCGGCAAATGCAAGAATTGCGAGCCTCGAAGCCGATAGCCATGTCCGCCTCGGTGGACGTCAGCCGGCTAGTGCTTTCGACGTTGCGCTCGATTGGCGCCGGCGATGCCGTGCCGCTCGGCTCGCCGTACCCGGATCCCGTTATGTTCCCGTTCGAGAAGCTGAACCGGTATGCCTATATGTCAGGCCGCGAAAAGACGCTCTGGAACGTGACGAACGCGCTTCCGCCCGGCAATCCGCGCCTGGTCCGGCAGATTGCGCGCCGCTACCTTGAGAACGGCATGCCGGTCGACCCGAATGAGATCATCATCACCGTCGGCGCGACCGAGGCGATCAATATCTGCCTTCAGGCAGTGGCAAAGCCAGGGGACGTGATCGCCGTCGAATCGCCAACGTTCTACGCCATGCTGCACGCGATCGAGCGCATGGGCATGAAGGCGATCGAGGTATCGACGCATCCGGAGTACGGCATCGATATTGCCGCCCTCGCAGGGATCATGAAGTCGCAGCCGATCGCGGCCTGCATGGTCATGCCCAACTTCCAGAATCCGCTTGGATTCCAGATGCCGGATGAACGCAAGCGCGAGCTTGTCGAGTTACTGACGAGATCGGACATTCCGGTCATCGAGAATGCCGTGTACAACGAACTGTATTTTGGCGACACGCATCCCAGCACGTTGAAGACCTATGACCGCAAKGGCATCGTTTTGCATTGCTCATCGTTCTCGAAGAGCCTGACGGCAGCMTATCGCATCGGCTGGGCGCTGCCAGGCCGCTATCGCGATCAGGTCGAGAAGCTCAAGTTCCTGAACACCTTKGCGACCCCGACGGTTCCGCAGCTTGCCATCGCGGAGTATCTCGAGCGTGACGGCTTCGAGCATCATCTGCGGAGGATTCGCAAGGCCTACGCGCAGCAGGCCAACCTGATGCGAGCCATGGTTTCCCGCTTCTTTCCAGAGGGAACGCGCATGTCCAGCCCGGCCGGCGGCTACGTGCTCTGGATCGAGCTACCCGCGAAGGTCGATGCAATGCAGCTCTATCAGCTAGCGCTCGACCGTGGCATCACGATCGGACCAGGGTATATGTTCTCGAACTCCGGCAGCTACCGGAACTTTATCCGCCTCAACTACAGCAGCCCGTGGTCGAGTCGGATCGAGGAAGCGGTGATCGAGGTCGGCAAGCTCGTCGCGATGTGTGCCCGCTGACCGCAGCCGGGTGGTGATGCCGGGGCGGCCCTCCGTCCGGGGCCCCGCCGTCAGGCATCGATCAGCCGCCCGTGACAGGGGGAAAGAACGCGATCTCGCTGTCCTCGCGCACCACGAAGGCACCGTCAACCAGCTCCAGGTTGACAGCGGCCCGTACCGGCCGGTCGGTCTGCAACGCTTGCGCCGAGCGTGCGTCTCGCGATGCGAGCGTTTCCCTGATGCCCTCTACGGTGATGCCGGGCGCATGGATATCGACGATCTCCTGCGTGACGCCAAGATGTTCACGAATGCTAGCGAAGTACCTGATGGTGAGTTTCATGTGCGCCGTCCTACTTCTACTTCTACTTTCGGGTTCTGGCTGGATGGGCAGGGGATCAGCCCCAGCGGTTCACAGCCAGTTCGTCACGTGCCTTGGATTCGACCCATTCCGATGTGCCGTCGCGCCGGATCTCCTTTTTCCAGAAGGGCGCATAGGTCTTGAGGAAATCCATCAGGAACTCGCATGCATCGAATGCTGCCTCACGATGTTGAGACGCGACGATGACCAGGACCACCGGATTGCCGAGCGCGATACGACCGATCCGATGCACGATCTTCRCGGCATCCAGTCGCCAGCGGGCGTTCGCCTCCTCGATGATGCTCCATAGTGCCCGTTCGGTCATCCCTGGGTAGTGTTCGATCTCGAGCGCCGCAATATCGTCGGCATCGCCGAATTGGCGCACGACCCCCAGGAAGTTCACAACCGCACCCACGTTGGGATTGCGCATGATGGGATCGACCTCCGTTGCGAAGCCAATCGGCTGCTGCTGCACGCGCACCTCGAAGCCAGCGGCGATGGCGCGCTGCGCAAAGTCCGCGTTTTCTGCGTTTTCCGCCGCGTCCGCGGCATCCGCGGCGTCCTCGGCTGTCATCTTTGAATGGAACGTGGATGTCATTGTTGTTCTCCAGGTATCGGCTCGCTTCGTGCCCATTGGTGAAGATTCAACCCCCGACGAGCGACATGCGGACAGTCGGGTAACGCTTACCTTGCCTATGGCTGCGAGCCGCCGCGCGCAGCTCGGAATAGCGGTCGGCGCGGCTGGTCCACTGGTGGCGGATCGCCTGCGCCAGTTGTGCCTCCGACACGCTCTCCGACAGCCATGGCCTGAGGCTGGTCCCTTGACCGGCGAACAGGCAGGTATAGAGCTGACCATCAGCCGACACGCGCGCGCGTGAGCACGATCCGCAGAACGGTTGCGATACGCTTGCGATGAAACCCACCTCGCCGCCGCCATCCGTGTGACGGTAGCGGACCGCGGTGCTCGCTCCCGGCCCCTGTTCGACGGGGGTCAGGGGAAACTCGGATTCGACCCTATCCCGAGTCTGCCGAGCCGTGAGCACCGCGGCATCGGACCAGAAGTCGGCCCCGCCGACGTCCATATACTCGATGAATCGCACCACCACGCCAGTGCCTTTGAACAGGCGCACGAGCGGGAGGATCTGGCTTTCGTTCACGCCCCGCTGGACCACCGCGTTGACCTTGACCGGCGCAAGCCCAGCCGCGGACGCGGCCTCGATGCCGTCCAGGATGCGCGACACCGGCACGTCGGCGTCGCTCATGCGACGAAATACAGCGTCATCTACCGCGTCGAGACTGACGGTCACGCGGCTCAGGCCGGCGTCCTTCAGCGCGCGGGCTTTGGCGGCGAGCAGCGTGCCGTTTGTCGTGATCGCGATTTCCAACGGCTTGCCGGACACGGTCGTCAGCTTCGCAAGTTGCTCCACCAGTGCTTCCAGGCCGCGCCGCAGCAGTGGCTCGCCGCCGGTAATGCGGATCTTCTCGACACCGAGCGACGTGAATGATCTTGCGATCTTGACCATCTGCGCAAACGACAGGCGATCGGCCGACGGCATGAACGCGTAGTCGGCAGGGAAGACCTCCCGCGGCATGCAGTAGGTACAGCGGAAGTTGCACTGGTCGATGACCGAGAGGCGCAGATCGCGCAGCGGGCGACCGAGCGTGTCAAGGACGCCGGCATCGACGTCAGCCGATGTGCGGGTGTCGGCAAAGAGGGAGACAACGTTCTGCTTGATGGCGCTCACGATCTATCCGGTGGCATGCGAGGCGAGGCTGTGGAAGGGCCGGTCTCCGGCATCTGCCTTTAAGGCTTCGGGCCGGAGGGCGAGAGCGGCCGGTCCGCCAATGCGGGTGGCTTGCACTCAGCATAAGCCGGACCCGAGCGGGGTCGGGCATACAGTTCGCCCAGGATCCGAAGAGTACAGTTACACATCGCGAAGCTCGGGAGTGCCCTGCGGGAAGCGCATCGGCGCATGGCCCTTCACCGCATTCCGTGATGCTGGCTCGCAGCCGCGGCATCGATTGCCGCGTCGCCGGCCACTGGCGTGTACTCCACGAAGCCGTCGCCACGGCAGAAGCAGAGCAGCCGTATCCCCGCCTGGCGCGCGATGTCGATCGCGAGGGTCGTGGGGGCCGAGATTGTCGCGATCATCGGGATATGGAGGCGCGCGGCCTTGCGCACAAGCTCGTAGCTGGCACGGCTGGAAAGCAGAACGAAACCGGCACGCGTATCTGTCTTGCTTCGTGCAAGCTGGCCGATCAGCTTGTCGAGTGCGTTGTGCCGGCCGACGTCCTCGAAGACCTCGAGCACGGCACCGTCCCTGGCGCACCATGCCGCGGCATGGACGCCCCCTGTCCTGCGCATGAGCACCTGGTGCTCGGGCAACTCGCGCGTGGCGCGCCAGACGGATTCGATGCCGATGTCAGCCGCCGAGCCTGCGTGAAGAATGCGCGTCGGCTCCAGGTCCAGCAGCGCGATGCTCTCGATGCCGCAGACGCCGCATCCCGAACGCCCGGCGAGGGATCGCCGCCTTCCTTTCAAGGCGGCGAACGCCTCCTGGGAAATTGTCAGCCTTACTTCCGCGCTGCCGGCATGGAAGAGTGCCTCGATATCGAATACGTCGGAGACGCGCTCGACAATCCCTTCGCTGAGCGAGAAGCCCAGCGCGAATGCTTCCAGATGGATGGGCGTGGCCATCATGACGGCGTGCGAGATGCCGTTGAACACCAGCGCAACGGGCAGTTCTTCCGCAATGTGATCCGAGATTGGATACGCGTCGTCGTGCCTGTGGCGTATCACCGTGCACTCGACGCTACCRGTTCGATCAATGACGGACGGGCATTGCAACATGGGGACCCCTTGAAGGCATTAAGTCAGCCGTTCAGATCGTGCGCGGGTRCAGGCGCCGCCGTTCCAGAGCACGGGCGTGGCGCATGCCGTGGGCAGTCCGCATCTGGCCTGACAGTTGGATTTATATGCGCCGCCAGGCCGAATCGCTAGAGCACAGATCCGATGACCGTTGCCGTTGCCGCGCGCTGTATGCGAACGCCGCGACTTCGGTCAGGCAGGACACAGTTTGCATGCTATCGCGACGCGCACCCGCTTTTCGGGCACAGCTCAATACGAATCGACGGAATACAGTTCACGTGCAGCGACATTCGTTTGCATGCCCTCTCAAAACTGCACTATCGTCGTATCCAGATTTGGTGCCCTCGCAGTCTCGGTGTGTCTCCGGTCAGATGGTTCAGCGTGTCCCCGGCCTCGCGCGATCCGCGTGGGCGATCTTCGATTTGACTCGTGCGGTCCTGGCTGATGCCGTGGACCTTTCCTTCCAGGTGCAAGTGAGAATCATGGAAATCTTCGATGCCTTACATCTTGCCAGGCTGCAGTTTGCCTTCACCGTTTCATTCCATATCGTCTTTCCAGCGATCAGCATCGGCATGGCGAGTTTCCTTGCCGTGCTGGAATGGCGCTGGCTGACGACGGGGGATAGCAGCTACAAGGATATGTTCCTGTTCTGGTCGAAGGTATTCGCGGTCAGTTTCGGCATGGGCGTGGTGTCCGGCGTTGTGATGGCCTACGAGTTCGGTACGAACTGGAGCGGGTTCTCGCAGGTCGCGGGCAACATCACGGGACCGCTACTGACGTATGAGGTACTGACGGCCTTCTTTCTCGAGGCAGGCTTTCTCGGCGTGATGCTGTTCGGCTGGCAGCGGGTGAGCGCCCGCGCGCACTTCTTCGCGACACTGATGGTTGCCTTGGGCACGCTGATCTCCACATTCTGGATCCTGGCGTCGAACAGCTTCATGCATACCCCGCAAGGATTCGCCATGGAGAACGGCCGCATTGTCCCGGTCGACTGGCTGAAGGTGGTGTTCAATCCGTCCTTTCCCTACCGCCTTGCACACATGACAATCGCGGCATTCATCGTGGCGGGATTCATGGTCGCCGCCTGCGGCGCCTGGCACTTGTTGCAGGGGCGGCGC
>NZ_JBFTSF010000332.1:0-6193 GCF_056399905.1 Cupriavidus sp. 01L46 | reverse complement strand
GTCGCCACCGGCAACGGCCGCGCTGCGGGCCAGCAAGACCAGCACGCACGCTGTCGCCAGCAGCCATAGCAACCGTCCCGGCGTCAGCCGCCAGCGCGCGCACAGCAGCAGTGCAATCGGCAGCAGCAGGTAGAAGTGTTCTTCGACCGCCAGGCTCCAGGTCTGCGCGATGGTGCTGCCCAGATAGTTCTGCAGATGCGTCGCGTTCTGCAGCAAGAAGGTGCTGCGCGCATGATGGCCGGCCAGCGCGTGGACCAAAATCAGCAAGTAGTAAGCCGGCCAGATCTTGAAGATCCGGCGAATGAAGAAGCGCCACGTGTCGACAGTGCCGGTCTGCGCGTACTGCCGCAGCAGCAACCCGCCCACCAGGAATCCGCTGAGCGTGAAGAACAGCGTGACGGCTTCCCGCCCAAAGTTCTTCAGTGGATATTCAAGCAGCCAGATCAGGCGGCTGCCGGTGTCGACGGTATGGAAGTGAATGCCCATGACGGCGATGATGGCCAGGCCCCTGACGAAATCCAGTTCGACGAAGCGGCTGTGGGCGCGCGTGTGCGCGTCTGCGGTGCGATGCATGCAAAGGCCCCTCCTGCCGGTGCGCTTGCGCACGGCGTGCTGTCGACCCAGGGTGATATGGATTCGTGGCCATGGCATTGCCATGGCTGCGCGTGCAGCGGCACCCTGAACGGGTACGGCTTGTATCGGAAGCGAGCGTCAGGCGGCCGCGCGGCGCAGGGTCTGCTTGAATTCGCTCAAGGTATGCCGGGCCAGCAGGTGGGCCCTGGCGGATGCGGCCGGCGGGGCGGTTGCGGCCACGGGCCAGGAGAGCTGGTCCAGCGCGCGCTGGATAGCGGGGCCGGACAGGTCTTGCAGCACTGGCCCGAGTTCCTGCCCCTGGCAGAACCAGCCAATCAGGCCGTCGGTGGTGGCGATCACGGGCTTGCCAAAGCGGTAGGCCTGCACCAGTACGCCGCTCATGCCGTAGTGGCCTTTGTAGCCGAGCCAGACGGCGTCGCRGGCGGAGAACAGGTCGGCTTCTTCTTCGTTGGTGATGAAGCGGTCGAAGATCACGGGCGGCGGCGACAGCGTGGACGCGGCCGCCTGCAGGAACGCGCGCATCTGCGGGTCTTGCTGCCCGGCCACCACCAGCGTGGGCGCGCGTGGGTGGCCGGCCAGCGCGGTGACCAGCTCGCAAATGCCCTTGCGTTCCGTGACCGCGCCGTACACCAGCAGGCAGGTGCCGGCGCCATGCCTCGGGCCTCCCGGGCCTTGGCCCAGCCCCAGCCGCAGCCTGGCGGCGGCGGGATCGGCCGGGAGCGCGTCGGGGCAGGGATCGGCCAGGTAAGCGAGGGCGGTGCKGCCATTGCCGCGCGGATACCACTGCGGCAAGGTCGGGTCGATCGACAGCAGCGTCTTCATGCCGCCGGACTCGACGGCGCGCCGGAACAGCCAGCTCTTGACCGCGTTCACCAGCGGCTGGTGCGGCGACTTCACGCCCACCTTGCTGTGATGGAAGTTGGCGCGCATCGTAATGCCGACCCATGGCACCTTGGCGAATGGCGAGCCAAGCAGCGGGAGCACGTAGAGGAAGTAGTCGGCATAGGGCACCACCACCAGCGAGATGTCGCGCAGGCCGGCGGCAACCTGGAAGGCATGGTGGAAAGTGCGCCAGAAGCGCACGTAGCTGAGCTTGCCGAGCCCGCTGCCCACCGTGGGCGGTGGCTGCGTAAAGACGATACTGGCGACGAAGCCGGCAACGATGCCGGCGGCAGGATCCTGCGCGGCCAGCATGCGCTGGGCGAGCGGATGCGCCTGGTTGCCGGGGTCGGTGACCACCAGGCAGTGGTAGCCGGCCTCCGTGTAGGCCTGCACCGCCCATTCGACATAGCGCCAGCGGTGGCCGGTGAAATCGTGCTCGATGATCAGTGCGGTCGGCTCGGACATCGCGGCTCCAGGCACGGTGGGGCGAGCCCGGTGTGCGGCGGGTTGCGGATGTTGCCACACTAGCACCGCCGTCTTTGCGCCGGCCGCCAATTTGCGGGCCGGCTTGGCGGATAAAGGCGGGCGGAGGCTGGCCCTGGCCGGCAAGGCGCGGCAAGGGTCAGCGAGGCCCGATCGCGCACGCCTGCTCCGGCGCTGAGCGTATGTGACGGATTAACGCTAGGCGATGGCGATTCCTGTTGCCGCGCCTACGGTAAGTTGTGCTTCATGGCTGGCGCGCACCTGTGCCTGGCATTGGTGTTCAACCCATGGTGGGGCAATATGGCCAGATCCCTGAGGAATGCCTTCTTCCTGCCGCTGACCGGCTTGCATGCCAGTTCGGCCGCGTGGGTGCTGGGGCAGCAGGTGCTGGTGCGGGGGCTGGTGGCCATCAAGTTCCTCATGGTCGGGCGCATCCTCGGCCCGTCGGCGGTCGGGATCGCCGCCGTGGCGCTGCTGGCCGTGGCGATTGCCGAGGCGCTCAGCGATACCGGCCTGCCCCAGGCGGTGGTGCAGGACAAGCAAACGCCCACCCCCGACCAGCTCAGTGCGCTCTGGACCGCGCTGACGTGCCGGGGCGCGGGGGTGGCATTGCTGCTGGTCGCGCTGGCGCCGCTGCTGGAGGCGCAGTTCCACCTCGCGGGTTCCTTGCTGTTGCTGCAGCTGGCCGCCGCCCTGCCGCTGATCCGCGGGCTGGCCTCGCCGGCCTATTTTGTGGTGACGCGCGACCGGGGCTTCCAGCATATTGCCGGGATCGAGGTGGCGGCCGCCGGTACCGACTGCGGCGTCAGCCTGGCATGCGCCTTCGCTGGCGCGGGCGCCATGTCCATCCTGATCGGGCTGCTCGCGGGCGAATCCGTCAAKACCGCGCTCACCTGGCTGAGCATGCGCCCCCGGCCGCCCCTGCGCCTCAAGTGGGCCGGCATCGGTCATTACATGGGTTTCAGCCGGTGGATCTGGGCGGGCAGCGTGGTCAACCTGCTGCTCAACCAGTTCGACAAGGTCATCGTTGGCAAGCTGCTCGGCCCGGCCCAGCTGGGCGCCTACCAGATGTCGTCCAAGTTCGCGCAGATGCTGCTCGCCGATGCCGGCATCGCGATCTCGCAGTACCTGTTTCCCACCTTTGCTGCCCGTTTCCGCAAGCAGGATGGCTCGGACGCGGTGCTGCTGCGCCGCTTCGTGCTGATCGGCGGCCTGGGGCTGGCGATCGTGGTGGTGGTGCTGCGGCTGGTGGCCGAGCCGCTGTTCCTGCTGGTGCTGGGGCCGGCCTGGCTCGGCGCGGTGCCGTTGTTCCGCATCTTCACCATCAACATGGCAATTGGCGGCCTGATTGCCGTGCTGGTTGCCTACCTGCGCGCCGTGGGCATCCCCAAGGCCGCCACGCATGCCTCGGTGCTCCAGGTGTGCGTGCTGTTGGCCACCGTGCCGCCGGCTACTCGCTATTGGGGGGCGCAAGGCATCGCCTGGTCGATGACGGCGGGCCTGGCGGTCGCGGCGGCATGGATGCTCTACCAGATCCTGAAAATGAGGAGGGTGTGATGCGGATTCTCCATCTTGTGCTGGCACCGCGCCTTTCAGGTGCGGAGATGCTGGCGAAAGACCTGGCCATCTACCAGCAGGCCCACGGCGACACGGTCTGCGTGTCGGCCCTGATGCCGCAGCAGGAGGACTTCGCGGCGCTGCGCGCGCAGCTCGATGCGGCTGGCGTGCTGTGCCTGTTTCCGGACCAGCCCCGGCGCTTGGCCGGCCGGCTCTGGCACCTGCGCGGCGTGCTGCGCGACTACCAGCCGGACATCATCTTCGCGCACGCTACCATCCCGGCCTTTTACGCGCGGGCCTTGCCGTCGCGGGTGCCAGTGGTCTACGTGATGCACTCCGCCGCCAACGATTTCGAGAGCACCATGTTCCGCTACGTCGAGCGGATGCTGTCCACGCGCGCCCGCGCGGTGATCGGGGTGTCGCAGGGGAATCTGCGCGACTACATCAACTCGGTGGGCACGCACCCGCTGATGGCGGTGATTCCCAATGGCGTGGACACCCGGCGCTTCTTTGTGCGGCCCGCTGGCCAGCGCGAGGCGGCGTCGCGCCTCGTCATCCAGGTGGGCCGCTATGCGGCGATCAAGAACCAGCTGCATACCGTGCTGGCGTTCCGCGAGGCGCTCAAGAGCGTGCCCAACGCGCGGCTGGAGATGGTCGGCGTGATCGAAGATCCCGATTACTACGTCAAGGTCTGCGCCCTGGTCGAAGAGCTGGGCCTGGCCGGCAGGGTGCGGGTCAACGGGCCGCAGACCAACATCCCGGAGCTGCTGGCGGGCGCATCCGTGTTTGCCATGCCGTCGGCGTCGGAGGCGCACAGCATTGCCTTTCTCGAGGCATTGGCGACAGGCATGCCGGTCGTGGCGAGCGGCATTCCCGCCTTCGCATTCGCCCGCGACTTCGCCGGCGTGCAGCTGCTGGACACCGGCGACGCCGCCGCCTATGGCGCGGCGCTGACCGCGGCGCTGGCGCAGCCACGGGTCGCGCGCTCGCTCGATGGCCTGACGCTCAAGGACACGGCCGACCAGTACAACGCGCTGGCGCGCAGGCTGATCAGCACGGCGTGATGGCTGCCCTTTGGGCGCCTGGCATCACGGGATAAGAACAGGAGGAGATATGGAACGCAAGCGTGTACTGGTGCTGAGCCCGCACTCGGACGACGCGGAGCTGGGCGTGGGCGCCTACCTGGCACGGGTCATCGATGCCGGCGGCGAAGTGATGGTGGCCCTGGCAACGGTAGGAAAGAGCCAGTCGCTCTGCCTTGGCCGCGAGGTCACCGAACAAGAACGGCTGGACGAATTCTCCGAATCGATGGCCGTGCTTGGCGTACAGACGACCGAGGTCCTCACCAGGGGGCTCGACGGCGTGCTCGACAGCTTCCCGCGTGCGCAGATGGTTGGCATGCTGGACGCGCTGCAGAATCGCTTCGAGCCGGACGAGGTGCTGATTCCGCTGTCGTCTTCGCACCAGGACCACCGCTATTGCTGGGAGGCCGGCGTTGCCGCGACGCGCCTGAACCCCGCCAAGCATGCCCCCCGCCTGGTGGCGGCCTATGAATATCCGGCCACGTGCTGGGGCGGTGGCGGCATTGTCAATCCCTTGGGCGGCTCGCTCTATATCGATGTGAGCGCCACGTGGTCGCGCAAGGTGGAGGCGTTGCGCAGGCACCGCTCGCAAATGCATGAGGGCGCCGGGCACCTGGTCAGCATCGAAGGCGTCACGGCACTGGCGCAGTGGCGAGGTGCGGAAGCCGGCTTCGCGCTGGCGGAAGTGCTGCACATCATGCGCGCGCGCTGGCAGGGATGAAGTTGGCCTGCCGCCCCAAATCTGCGCATGCACAGGGCCGCGCGCTACGGGCAGTGTTGCGCACCGCGGCGCCAACAGACTAGTCACGCACGCTCGCACTACTGTGCAAGTCACCGGGCTGCGCCGGGCCAGGTACCCGGCCGCCGTCGCTCCGCCTTTCAGTCCCCCAGGTCAAGCAAGCCGTCTGTGTTGTGACGGCGAAGCCCTGCTGCGCCCCGGGCAGACACAATTATTTCATTAATCGAGGCCGTGACAGAAAAAATCCGGGACGGCCATCGTGCGATATATCCGCACTGCTGATCTGGCGCATTAATTAATTTGTCATAATTTTTAATGTTTAGAAATGATTTTTATGTTATCTGGTGTGGATGCGGGTCCGCCGGGAATCGTGGAGTTAATGTCGGATTCCCGCTCTCATGCACCTTTTGCGACCCTTATGTTCGGTAACCAACGCACGGATTGGTGCAGGGTTTGCTGCGACGCATCATTCCTCATAGAGTAGGAGCTGGTTGCAGAACAGCACGCTGGGACAAGCGATTTGAGGTGAGGTCGCTACCCGGAAAGGCTGTATTTACAACGTCTTGCATGAAATTTTGGAGCGGGCGGACACCTTCCGCCAACATCTCGCTACTTTCCGACACGGACACATTTCTCGGATTCGGGATCGCTACGATGCATTGCAACACCAATAAATTCGCGCAAGAACGGATCAACAATTCTTTGGGGGAAAATCATGCCGTATGCCCAACTTGAGCCCGCAACGGTTAGTTGGCTTCATGCCTCGACTAACCGTTCAAAGTGCGCCGTGCGGCGCGTCGGCATTTTACTGTTCGATGGTTTTTCATTATTGGGCGCGGGTTTGGTGGCTGAACTA
>NZ_JBFTSF010000331.1:0-6215 GCF_056399905.1 Cupriavidus sp. 01L46 | reverse complement strand
GGCAAGAGCTGCCATTCCTCGGGAGCTCCTGAGTCTGCCGACAGTTCCAGTCGGCGATGGTAGCCCTCATATCGAGATCCTCGGCGAGGAGTATTACTTCGTGATCTCGGAGAGAGGGTACGAGTTCACGAGGAAAAACTCTCGAAACTTGGGCGATATCCTCTTCTGGTTTTTTGAGGGTGTTTGTTCGAACGTTGCGTTTAGGTACGAGTTGCAAAATCGGGTCCCAGGCCGGGACCCTAGACGAATCGCTTTTGCCAAGAAACAGGAATTACTGCATGCGATCGATGAAAATTGGGAAAGGAGAGAGGCTGTGGAAGTGGCCAGGATTTTAGCGGGACACCCGTTCGTCGATGCCTACTAACTAGTCAGGAAAAATACTCGGCCAAGGAGCTACAGGGTATTTTATCCAGTGATTAAGTTGGAATTTTTCCGAAGCCTGGGTTGAGGCGCGTGAGTGCAGTTATTTGGTCGTTATGGATAATACGGATCCCGATAGGTCGYTTGAATCCCGCTTGATGCAGGAGTTTCTACGTACTTAGCCAATTGGGGCCAGAAATTGAGCAAGAGGGCGACGTGACTGCGGAGGATTAATATTTACCATGTTCGAAGATGAGCGCCGGCAGGAAATCGCAGATCTTACAGAAGGGATGGCGCTCGATGCCGTATGGCTATGCGTGCGGCAGGATTATGGGGATTTCAACGTGGCAAGAGAGGCATTCTTGTGGCTATTGGAGAAGTTTCTAGAAAACGGAATAGTTAAGCTGGGAAAGAAGGATCGGATTTTGGAGGGCGATTCAAATAAAATAGTGAGGAGGTTTCGCGAGTCTTTTCCAACGAGTGAGGCGGAATTGGAAAAGAATACCGGGCTTGCGATATGGTTTTTCTCAGACGACTGCCCAGGAGGAGCCGTCTGGATAGATGACGTAGGCAACGAAATATGGACCTAGATGAGGTATGTAGCATTCTTCGCGGGTAATTTCGATTTTCCGGTGCGCGGATCTTTGAGTATGCCGATCGTTATCAGACGCCAGAATATAGATTTGTATTAAATTTAATTTTTTTAAAAATAAAATCATGAAGAATCTGTTCTTAATCGGTTTTTGCCTTTCCACCACCACCGCTTTCGCAGCCAGCCCAGTCCTCCTGGAAACCCCAGTCACCTACGCTCCGGGCGCCAGCGTAGTCGACCAGGTCAAGTCCGAATGCCAGATCGAGAACATGCTGACGACCCGCGTCGGCGATGTACTGCGCAAGCGGAACAAGAGCGGCGACGGCACGGTCGCGTCCACGGGCGATGCCAACGGGGCGCAGGTGCTCCGGCTGCAAATCACCCACATCCTTGGTGTTGGCGGCGGTGCCTGGACTGGCCCTAAAGCTATCACTGTGACTGCCGATCTACTTGAAGGCGGCAAGGTGATCCGCAATACCAAGATCAACCGGTGGTCGGTGGGTGGGATGTGGGGMGGCTTCAAGGGGACGTGCTCCATCCTTGACCGTACCGCCGTTGCCATCGGGAAGGATCTKGGGCGTTGGGTTGCCGATCCGTCCTATGTGATCAAGGAGGAGGCGCCGCCTAAGGAGGCTGCCGAGGTGGCGGCGGAAGCCGCGCCGGCTTCTGCGGTTGCTCCGGCCAGCGTGGAGTAGCGCTCTGCGTTTGTTTTCTCGTCGGGCTGGGGGCGCGGGCTTTGTGCGTAACGCAGAACGCGCGACACCTTGGCCGGACGTCGTATCCGGGAGTGCATTTCCCGGGGTTGTCAGCAAGCAAATATAAAGAAATAAAGAAGTCACCATATGGGTCAATTCTCTCGTCTCGCCATGCTCGCACTGCCAGCCCTGATGGTCGGCTGCACATCGGTTTCCACGCTCGCGCCGCCACTCGGCCCCGACGATCCGTCTGCCGAGCTTTACGGAACCGGCGGCTTCAGCATGACCATTCCGCAAGTGAACCAGAAGGGCTGCTACCAGGGTGATGCCATCCTGAACACGCGGTCCGCAGCGCCGAGCATCCGCGTGCGTGCCGCGCGTCCCCTGGTGATTGCGATTGACGGTGCATCGGGCATTCATCGCTGCCGCGATATGGTCCGGTTCAAGCCGGAGGCGGGTCACAAGTACGTCGCGCATGGCAGGCCGGGGCCGGATGAGGAGTCGGCGAAGGTTTCCATCTGGAAGCAGGCGGTGAGCGCGAATAAGCCTTACTGCCATATCGCGGTGTTCGATGAGACGGACGAGACGGATGTCAAGCCTGTGCAGATCAAGCGGGTCGAGCCGCGCCAGCGGGGTTTTACCTGCATCGGCTTCGATTAATGGCGTGAGCGGTTAGCCGCGCGCGGGTGCCAAACATGCCGTGACGCTGGGTCACGCAAATACAAGCTTTCATGCAGATCAGAAGAAGAATGATTGCCGCCATGCTCTCGGTGGCAGGTGGTGCGGGTTACACCAGTACGTCATTGCGTGCCCAGGTCCCTCCCGCCAATCCGGGTCAGGCCGCCATCCTCTCCGGCGCCGAACAGGAACAGCGCGTGCGCCAGCAGCAGGAAGCCCGCGAACGCGCCCAGGCGGTCCAGGCGCCGGGCGTGCGGGCAGCGCAGCCGTCGGCGGAGGGGTTTCCCGCGTTGCCGGTTGAGCAGCCGTGCTTTCGCATCGAGCGCTTTGTGCTTGAGGTACCGGCGGAACTGCCGCCCGCGCTGCATGCGCGCGGCGCGTCTGCCTTGCCGCAGGATCCGTTTGCCTTTGCCCGTGCGTGGCTGGATCATTACCAGGGGGCTTGCATCGGCAAGCAGGGCGTGGACATGCTGACCAAGGGCGTGTCGCACGTCATCCTTGGCCAGGGCTATGTGACCACGCGCGTGTTGCTGCCCGAGCAGGACCTGAGCACCGGCACGCTGCGCATGGCGTTGATCCCCGGCGTGATCGGGCAATTGCGCTTTGCCGAGCCGGATCTCCGGGGCACGTGGAAGAGCGCGTTTCCCGCGCGCCCGGGCGATCTGCTGAACCTGAGGGACCTGGAGCAAGGCCTGGAGCAGATGAAGCGCGTGACCAGCCAGGATGTGGACATGCAGGTTGTGCCCACCAGCGTGCCGGGCCAGAGCGACGTGGTGATCGCGGTCAAGCGGACCAAGCCGTGGACGGTGGTGGCGTCGATGGACAATTCGGGCACGCGCTCCACCGGCAAGCTGCAGGGCAACCTGAGCGTGGGCATTGACAACCCGCTGGGCCTGAACGACCTGTTCAACGTGGGCTACAGCCAGGATCTGGCCTTTGGCGACCGGCGCCACGGCACGCATGGCTGGAACGGTTTCTATTCGGTACCGTGGGGTTACTGGACGGGCACGGTGTCGGCGTATTCCAGCACCTATTACCAGCAGATTGCCGGCGTCAACCAGACCTTTGTCTCCAGCGGCAATTCGCAGACGGTGGATTTCAAGCTGCAGCGGGTGCTTAGCCGCAGCCAGAACGATGTGCTCGGCCTGCAGTTCCGGCTGTCCAAGCGCTTTGGCAAGAGCTTTATCGAGGATACGGAGATCGAGCAGCAGCGGCGCAACAACACGGTGGTGGAGGTGGGCATCACCGATCGCCACTACTTCGGCGCGGCCCAGTTCGACGGCAGCCTGGCCTACCGCCAGGGCGTGGCCGGCCTTGGCGCGCAGCCCGATACGCTGGCCCAGCTGGGTGGCCCCACCTGGCGTTACCGCATGGCCGTGCTGGATGCGAACCTGTCGGTGCCGTTCAAGCTGGCGGAGCAATCGCTGCGCTATGTCACTACCGTGCGCGGGCAGTTCACCAATGACCGGCTGTTCTATATCGACGCGCTGACCATCGGCAGCCGGTACACGGTGCGCGGCTTTGATGGCGAGAGCCTGCTGGCGGGGGAGCGCGGTTTCTACTGGCGCAATGAGCTACAGGCGCAGCTGGGCGGGAGCGGGCAGGCGCTGTATGCGGGGCTGGACTATGGACGTGTGTTTGGGCCGTCGACCGAGGGGCTGGTGGGTACGCAGCTGGCGGGTGCGGTGATTGGGCTGAGAGGCGGGCTGGGGTCGAAGCTGGGGGCGGTGTCGTATGACTTGTTTTTGGGTATGCCGGTTTATAAGCCGGCGGCGTTTCATACGGCGGGGGTGACGGCGGGGTTGCAGCTTGTTTATCAGTACTAAAAATGACGCGGGCGACTTCTTCTCCCTCCGACAATCACCGCCCGTTCGATGCCACCTCGCGCCTATTGAGGGCGGCGTGAGAGCTGCGGCGCAGTTCAAGCCCCCGTAGCGGCCGTTGTCTTGAACACCGTCCTTACCTCGTAACAACAGACAAGAAGAATCCAGAGTGGAAACGATCTATCCAGTGGGTCCAACAGCAGTGCCGGCCGGCTTCACGCGTCCCGGCGCATCCTACAGACGTAGGGCTTGGTTTGCGGTCGCCGGGCTGCTGACGTTCCTCGCGCTGTATCTTGCGCTGACAGCCTGGTTTGCGATGACGGGAGTCACCCGCCTGCTCGCGATGGGCACGCGCTCAAGTCCGCTTGAGTTAATTGTCTGCGCATGCAGTCTGTTTCTAGCGGTTTTTCTGGTCAAGGCGCTCTTCTTCATCAAGAAGGGAGAGTACGCGGGCGGTATTGAACTCAAGCGGGCGGAGCAGCCCCGCCTGTTTGCCTTTCTGGACCGGGTTGCGGACGAGGCCGGGGCGCCGCGTCCGCACAAGATCTACGTGAGCGGGCGGGTCAACGCTTCGGTGTTCTACGACCTTTCGCCGCTCAACCTGATCTTCCCCTCGCGCAAGAACCTTGAGATCGGCCTGGGCTTGGTCAATATGCTCAACCTAAGCGAGTTCAAGGCCGTTTGCGCTCACGAATTTGGACATTTCGCGCAGCGTTCCATGGCCCTCGGACGATGGGTATATTCCGCCCAGCAGATTGCGGCGCATATCGTCAGCAAGCGTGATGCCCTGGATCGCTTCCTGGGCCACCTCTCACGTATCGACTACCGGGTGGCCTGGATCGGCTGGGTGCTCAGCCTCATCATCTGGGCACTTCGCGCGGTGGTGGATAGCGCGTTCCGGCTGGTGATCATCGTGCAGCGAGCCCTGTCCCGCGAAATGGAAATGCAGGCCGACCGGGTCGCCGTGTCGCTGACCGGCAGTGACGCGCTGGTGCATGCGCTGCATCGGCTGCAGATTGCCGACGACGCGTGGGACCGGACCCTGCTTTTCCTGCGTGGCGAGACTGGGGCGCAGCGCCCCCCGCGTGATGCATTTGATGTGCAACATGCCATTGCCGCCCGGCTTGGTCGGATCTACAACGACCCCGACTATGGCCAGCGGCCGCAGGTACCTGCCGCGCAGGCGGCGGCATTTCGCGTCTTCAAGGGCGAAATGGCGCAACCGCCCCAGATGTGGGCGACCCATCCCATGAACCATGAGCGCGAAGAGAACGCCAAACGTACGTACTTGTGCGCGCCCGAGGATGAACGCAGCGCGTGGCTCGTCTTCGACGATGCTTCCGCACTGCGCGAAAGCATTACCCGGCAACTGGTTGGCGATACGGATTGCCCGCCTGCCGAGTCCGATGTCACCGTGCAGCGGCTCGACGAGCAGTTTGCGCGCGAACGGCTGAAGCCATGCTACCGCGGCATCTACCTCGCCTTCTCAGCGACGCGCCATACGACGCGCGCCAATGATCTGTATGAGTCAACGTCGTTTGCGGAGCCATTGACGCTGGAAGCACTCTATCCCGCGTCCATCGGCAGTGATCTCGAAGAGTGGCGCTCGCTGGAGCGAGAACTCGCCTTGCTGCGCTCGCTGCGCGATGGGGTCTATGTCGCGGCGGACGGTGTCATTCGTCATCGTGGTGGCGTTCTGAGACGCAATGACTTGCCTGCTGCAATTGCGGCGGTCGACGAAGAATGTAGGACTGTCCGCACCCGCCTGGAATCGACGCTGAAGCGGGTGCGCAGCTTCCATCTGACCGTCGCAAAACAACGCTCACCGGAATGGCATGCGTATCTGCGAGGCCTGGTGCATGTCCTCCATTATGCAAACCATGCTGAAGCGAATCTGCGGGATGCGCAGGCCGCGCTGGCGCTGGCATGGCAGCGCGCAACGGCGGCGGGCTCGATCAATGAGCGCGGCGTCAAGATTGTGCTTGCCGCCGCCGAAGACGTGCAGCGCGCGCTGCATCAGATCTTTCGTGAAGCACCGGACTTGCGGCCCGGGGAGCAGGTGCTCGC
>NZ_JBFTSF010000330.1:0-6232 GCF_056399905.1 Cupriavidus sp. 01L46 | reverse complement strand
GCTCAACACCGCACTGCCTGGCGACCCGCGCGATACGTCGACTCCCGCGGCCATGGCGGCTAGCCTGCAACGGCTCGCGCTGGGCGATGCGCTGGGCGTGGCAGAGCGCGAACAGCTGGTGGCATGGATGCGCGGCAATACCACCGGCGCCACGCGGATCCGCGCCGGCGTGCCGGCGGACTGGCAGGTGGCGGACAAGACGGGCTCCGGCGACTACGGCACGGCCAACGACATCGGTGTGGCATGGCCGCCCGGAAAACCGCCCATCGTGCTGGCCATCTATTTCATGCAACCCGGCAAGGACGCCGCCTATCGCAACGACGTGCTGGCCTCCGCCGCGCGGATCGCGGTCGAGGCGCTCAGCTAGGACTGGCTCGCGGCGGCGAAGGTCAGGCCGAATTTGCCGAGGTACTTGGCCAGCCGGTCGCTGTCGTTGCTGCTGCTCTTGCCCAGCCGCGATACGGCAAACAGCGTGCGCCCGGCCTCGGCCCGGCTCTTGCTTCGGCGGCACACGCCCAGCACATAGTCGAGCTGCACCAGGTCGAACGGGTCCGTGGCGGCCAGCACGGCGGGATCCAGGATGGCCAGCGCCTGGCCCTGCGCCACCGCCTGCTGGGCGCCGTCCTGCCACGAGTCGTTCAGCCGCGCGATTTCCGCGTCCACGACGCTGGTATCGATGCGGCCGCTGTCGGCCAGCGTCATCATGCGCGTCACCGACGCGGCGAGGTCGCGGAAGTTGCCGCGCCAGCAGGCCTGCGGCGATACGGCAAAATCCAGCCAGGCCTGGCGCGCTTCCTTGTTGAAGCGCACCTGGCTGCCGAGCTCGCGCGCCTGGCGCACGAGCTCGTAGTCCAGGTTGGGCTCCACGTCCTCCGGGCGCTCGGCCAGCCCCGGCAGCCGGTAGGTCCACAAGTTGATGCGGGCAAACAGGTCCTCGCGAAAGCGCCCGGCGCGCACCTCGGCGCGCAGGTCCCGGTTGGTGCCGGCGATCAGCTGGAAATCGCTCTGCACTTCCTTGTCGCCGCCTACCGGAAAGAAGCGCTTCTCCTCGATGGCTTTCAACAGCATCGCCTGCTCGTCCAGCCCCAGCTCGCCAATCTCATCCAGGAACAGCAAGCCCTGATGGGCCGAGCGCAGCCAGCCCGTGCGCTCGCCCTGCGCGCCGGTAAATGCACCCTTGACGTGGCCGAACAGCGCCGACATGGCGCCGTCGCCGCGGATGGTGGCGCAGTTCACTTCCACAAAGCCGCCGCTGAGCTGGTGGCGGCCCTTCTTCAGCTCGAACACGCGCCGCGCCAGGAACGACTTGCCGGCGCCGGTCGGGCCGGTCAGCAGCACCGGCGCGCGCGAGCGCAGCACCACGCGCTCGATCTCGTCGATCATCTGGTTGAAGGCGGCGTTGCGGGTGGCAATGCCGGATTTGAGCAACGACACCGCATCCTGCTGCTCGCGCGAGAAGCGCGCGGCCAGCTGGTCGTAGCGGGACAGGTCGAGATCGATGGCGGCGTAGTGGCCCGGCTGGCCGCTGGCCTGCCGCAAGGGCGGCGAGGTCTGCAACAGGCAGGCCGGCAGGTAGCGCGCCTCGGTCAGCAGGAACAGGCAGATCTGCGCCACGTGGGTGCCGGTGGTGATGTGTACCCAGTACTGCTCGCGCTCCGTATCGAAGCGGTAGCCGCGCGTGAACTCATGCAGCGAAGCATAGACCTCGCTGAAATCCCAGGGATCCTCCAGCGCCAGCAGGTTCAGCCTGACCTCCGTCTGCGGCGAGACCTTGGCGATGTCGGCTGCGACCTGCTCGGCCAGCGCCCGGTGGCGGCCGGTATAAAGCAGCTCGAAGCGATCCAGCAGCAGGTCTTCGTGCTGGCACAGCGCCACACTGGGCCGCCATTTTTCCCAGCGCGCGGAGCCTTTGCCCCGGTCGAGCTGCGTGCCGATGAAGCCGATGACGACCTTTTTCATGTTCTTTGTATTTATAGAAAACTAGATAAATATATAGATATTAGGCGGGGATAACAAGCTGGAGACTGGCGCATTTCCTGGCGAAATTCAATAAAAATCGTTTTGAATCATAGGGTTGTATATTTGTTGATGCTTGCCTGCAGCCCCTGGCACGCCGATTGCGAAATAGAGACCATCGAATCCGACGCAACCTTGTCTCCAGCGGAGAATGCAAATGGCAAATACCAATCTGTTCCAAAGCCTGCGTGGCCGCTTCCTGCCACCGGCAGACGCGATCAACGAGGCGGGCGGCGCTGCCTATGCCCTGGGACGCGAACATCGCCTGGCGCAGTACGCGGCAACGGGCTGCCTGAACGGCACCTTCTATGCCAGCGCCGAAGCGCAGCTCGACGCCGTGATGGCGCTGTGCGAGGACGTGGATCCGGCCTTTATCGCCAAGGCCGCCGTGTATTGCCGCGAGCGCGGCTATATGAAGGACATGCCGGCCCTGCTGTTGGCCGCATTGACCGTGCAGGGCCCGCAGTACCTGCCGGCGGTGTTCGGCCGCGTGATCGACAACGGCAAGATGCTGCGCACCTTTGTGCAGATCCTGCGCAGCGGCGCGGCGGGCCGAAAGTCGCTGGGCACGCGGCCCAAGAAGCTAGTGCAGCAATGGCTCAACACGGCCGATGAGCGTGCGCTGCTGTCGGCATCGGTGGGTACCAGCCCGTCGCTGGCCGATGTGGTGAAGATGGTGCACCCGAAGCCGGCGCAAGCCTGGCGTGCCGCCTTCTTTGCCCGGCTGATCGGCAAGCCGTATGACGTGTCTGCGCTGCCGCCGGTGACGCAGGCCCTGGAGGCCTACAAGCTGGCGCGGGCCGAAGGGCGGCAGGCACCGGTGCCGGCTGTGCCGTTCCAGATGCTGGCGTCGCTGGACCTGGATACCCAGGCCTGGGCCGAGGTGGCACGCCATGGCGGCTGGCAGATGGTGCGCATGAACCTGAACACCTTTGCGCGCCACGGCGTGTTTGCCCTGCCGGGCATGGCGGACGAGATCGCGGCAAAGCTGCGGCAGGCCGATGCCATTGCGCGGGCCCGGGTGTTTCCGTACCAGTTGCTGGCCGCGTACCACGCCGCCGGGGAAGACATGCCGGCGGGCGTGCGCGAGGCCTTGCAGGATGCGCTGGAACTGGCGCTGGCCAATGTGCCGCCGGTGGCGGGCCGCATGGTGGTTTGTCCTGATGTGTCGGGCTCCATGCACTCGCCGGTGACGGGCTACCGGGCGGGGTCGAGCAGCGCGGTGCGCTGCGTGGACGCCGCGGCGCTGGTCGCTGCAACCTTCCTGCGCAAGCAGCCGGACACGATGGTGCTGCCGTTCAAGGAGGAAGTGGTGAAGCTGACGCTGAACCCGCGCGACACGGTGATGACCAACGCGCAGAAGATGGCGGCGATCGGCGCGGGTGGCACCAACTGCAGCGCGCCGCTGGCGTGGCTGAACCATCGCCGCGTGTGTGCCGACGTGGTCATGCTGGTGTCGGACAACCAGTCGTGGATGGATGCACGCCATGGCGAAACGGCCACGTTGCGGGAGTGGGAGCGTTTCAGGCAGCGCAATCCCAAGGCGCGGCTGGTGTGCCTGGATATGCAGCCCTACGTGTCCAGCCAGGCACCGGATCGCGACGACATCCTGAACATCGGGGGCTTCTCCGACTCGGTGTTCCAGATCGTCGCCGCCTTCGCCGCCGGGCAGCTGCAGGCCGGCCACTGGGTGGGCGAGATCTCGGCCACGGCGTTGTGAAGTTATGAGGTTGTGAAGTTGTGAAGTTGTGAAGTTCGGCGGTGACTGGCGAATGCCGGGCAGACTACATCCGAGGCTTGTCTGTCCTATCCCTTGTCGCTGGTTACCGCCCCCGAGCCAGCATACCCCAGCCGCCGCGCGTGGCGCCTGCGGTATGCGGACTCGCCACGAATGCTGGCCAGGATTACATCTGGTGATTGCCGGTTCAATTCCGGCCGCTGCGGCATATGCAGCGTAAATCCTGCCGATCCTTGTCGTGGCGATGCCGCATTGCCCTACGATTAGAGTGCCGGTTCCACAACCATTAGCCGTCCACCTTATTTGGTATCTTGCTGGCCAACGCCAGCGTAGTCCCGCCGCAAGGCAAAGAGAGATGAAGACATGAGCAAGGAGAATTACGACGTATTCCAGTCCGGCACCGGCCGCCCGGTCAAGATGTGGACCCATGGCGTGCCCGTCGATGACGGCGCGCGCGCGCAGCTCGCCAACACCGCACAGATGCCGTTCATCTTCAAGCATCTGGCCGTGATGCCGGATGTACACCTGGGCAAGGGTTCCACCATCGGCTCGGTGATCCCCACGCGCGGCGCCATCATCCCGGCGGCGGTGGGCGTGGACATCGGCTGCGGCATGATCGCCGTCAAGACCACGCTAACCGCCAGCGACCTGCCCGATAGCCTCGGCCCGCTGCGCAGCGCCATCGAGAAGGCCGTGCCGCACGGCCGCTCCAATAACCGCAGCGGGCGCGACAAGGGCGCCTGGGGCGAGGTGCCGGATGCGGTGGACGCGAGTTGGGCCGCGCTGGCAGGTGGCTTCGAGCGCGTCACGCAGAAGTACCCGAAGCTGGCGCGCACCAACAACCGCAACCACCTGGGCACGCTGGGTACCGGCAACCACTTTATCGAGGTCTGCCTGGATGAGAGCCAGTCTGTCTGGTTCATGCTGCACTCGGGCTCGCGCGGGGTGGGCAATGCCATCGGCAACACCTTTATCGAGCTGGCGCAAGCGGATATGCGCCGGCACTTCATCAACCTGCCCGACCGCGACCTGGCCTACCTGGTGGAAGGCAGCAGTCACTATGAAGACTACGTGTTCGCGGTGGAGTGGGCGCAGCAGTACGCGCGCCGCAACCGCGAGACGATGATGGCCAACGTGCTGGACGCCGCGCGCGCCGTGATCGGCAAGCCTTTTGCCACGGAGATGGAGGCGGTGAACTGCCACCACAACTATGTGCAGAAGGAGCGCCACTTCGGCGAAGACGTGCTGGTCACCCGCAAGGGTGCGGTCAGCGCCAAGGCCGGCGAGCTTGGCATCATCCCGGGCTCGATGGGCGCGCGCTCCTACATCGTGCGTGGCAAGGGCAATGCGGAATCGTTCTGCTCCTGCAGCCACGGCGCGGGCCGCACCATGAGCCGCGCCGAAGCCAAGCGCCAGTTTTCGGTGGAAGACCAGCGACTGGCCACGCAAGGCGTCGAGTGCCGCAAGGATGCCGAAGTCATCGACGAGATCCCGATGGCCTACAAGGACATCGACGCGGTGATGGCGGCGCAGTCCGACCTGGTCGAGATCGTCCACACGCTCAAGCAGGTGGTGTGCGTGAAGGGCTGAAGGCAGCAACTGCCGCCGCCGGGGACGAACCTGTCCCTGGCGGCGCTGGCATAACAACAAGAACAGAAGAGTTTTCCGTGATGATTGAAATCGACGGTTCCTACGGCGAGGGCGGGGGCCAGATCCTGCGCACCGCGCTGTCGCTTGCCATGGTGRCCGGCACGCCCGTGCATATCGCCAACGTGCGCGCCCGGCGCAGCAAGCCCGGGCTGATGCGCCAGCACCTGACCGCCGTGGTGGCGGCGCAGGCCATCAGCGGCGCGCGCACCGAAGGTGCGGCGATCGGTTCGACAGCGCTGACATTCGAGCCGGGGCCCGTGCGCGCCGGCAACTACGACTTTGCCATCGGCTCCGCCGGCAGTTGCACGCTGGTGCTGCAGACCCTGCTGCCGGCGCTGTGGTCCGCCGCAGGCGACGACGGCTTCACGCTCACCCTGTCCGGCGGCACCCACAACCCCATGGCGCCCTCARCCACCTTCCTGCGCGACGCCTGGCTGCCGCTGATGGCCCGCATGGGCGCGCCTGCCGAGCTCGCGCTGCGCCGCCACGGCTTCTATCCCGCCGGCGGCGGTGAGCTGACAGTAAGCGGACGCTCGGGCGCGGCCTGGCGCCCGCTGGCGCTGGACGCGCGTGGCGCATCCGGCAAGCCCGATGCGCGTGTGCTGATCGCCGGCGTCCCGTTCCACGTAGCTCGCCGCGAGCTCGACCTCGTTGGCGAGCAGATGGGATGGGACGCCAGCCAGTTGCACGTGGGTGGCCTGCGCCACGAGGAAGGCCCCGGCAACGCCGTGCTGCTGACGCTGCCGCACGAGCACGTGACCGAGGTCTTCTGCGAGTTCGGCGAGAAGGGCCGCTCCGCGGAAAGCGTGGCCGCCGCCGCGTGCCGCC
>NZ_JBFTSF010000329.1:0-6265 GCF_056399905.1 Cupriavidus sp. 01L46 | reverse complement strand
CTCGAAACGCTCAAGCGACTCGAATGGGCAGAGCCGCCGCAATGGCCGCCTCAAATCGTGGCCTGCCCACCGATTGCATTCGGCGGGCGACGATCGAAGCAATCGAACATTGCTCGCGGTTGAACGATCCGCTGGCGTGCGTGGCACTGCTGCCGGCGACCACCAAATCGGGTTCGCACCCGATGCCAGCATCGGAGCCGCGCGGCGAAATGGGGTTCGCAACACCTGGCGCCTTGTCGCCTGGCGGGCCAGTTCCTAAATGCCGAAGCTAACCGCCGGCGAGAGCGTGAACGACTCGCGCATGTCGCGCACCTCCTCGATCGGGGTACGGCCAAACAGGCGCTTGAACTCGCGGCTGAACTGGGATGCGCTTTCATAGCCCACGCGTCCCGCCGCCGCCGCTGCCGTCACGCCGTCGCGGATCATCAGCAACCGGGCCTGATGAAGGCGGGTGGACTTGATGTACTGGATCGGGGATGTCTGCGTCACCGTGCGGAAGTTGGCATGAAATGCCGGCACGCTCATGCCCGCTTCCTCGGCAAGGCCCGCGACGTTGAGCGGCTGGGCATAGTCGGCATGAATCCGCTTGAGTGCCCGCGCCACGCGTCCAAAGCGGCCATGATGGGCAAGCGCTGCGCGCATGGCGCTGCCTTGCTCGCCCGTCAGCACGCGATAGCAGATCTCACGCACGATGGCAGGCCCCAGGACCTGCGCGTCCAGCGGTGCCGTCAACGCCTCAAGTAATCGTATCGTGGCGTTGGCAAGGTCCGCGTCAAGCCGCGTGGAGACGATGCCGGTCGGATGCGACTCGGGATGAAGCCCGGCGGCCCCGATCTGCGTGATCAACTCGCTGAGTTCAATCAGGTCCAGGCGAATGGACACTGCGAGCATGGGCTCCTCTGGCGTGGCCTGCGTCTCTGTCGAGAATGGCAGCGGCACAGATAGCACGAGATAGTGCTGCGCATCGTAGACATAGACCCCGTCGCCGAGGAAGCCGAGCTTGCGCCCCTGACAGACAATCACGATGCTTGGCTCATACAGCACTGGCGTACGCCCGAGCGGGCGGTCGGAGCGCATCAGCCGCACGCTGTCGAGCGCCGATTGGGTGTAGCCCTCATTGGGCGCCAGCCGCTCAAGCAGACGGACCATCGGGATGGAAGCAGGATAGCGGACCTTCGACACCGCTTTCTCCTTGTCTTGCGATGGTTGCCATTCTAGCCCCTGGCTCCGTGCCCGTCGTACGGATTGATAGAAATAGGCAAGAACGCCATCGATCCGTGTATTCGCCCCGGCGCCGGCCTTCTCTACCATTCATTCACCGGCCGACGAAACCGTATTCATTTCCTGGCGGCCGCTCCTGGCAAGGGGTCTCGCGCGGCAGTCGCCGCTAGATGCCTCCAAATCCGAACCGACAATAGGAGTATGCAAGATGGCAATTCCATCCACCGAATCGAAGGTCATCCTCATCACCGGGGCCAGCAGTGGCATTGGGGAAGGTGTCGCCCGATTGCTCGCCGCGCAAGGTCACCGCCTCGTCGTGGGTGCGCGACGCACTGACCGGCTGATCGAACTGACCGAATCACTGCAATCGGCTGGCGGCACGGTTCGCTATCGCGCGCTCGACGTCAGCTCGGCGGACGACGTTGCGGCATTTGCGCGCTTCGCGCTCGATGCCTTCGGCCGCATCGACGTACTGATCAATAACGCTGGCGTGATGCCGCTCTCGCCGTTGAATGCGCTGAAGGTGGCTGAGTGGAACCAGATGATCGACGTAAATATCCGCGGCGTGCTGCATGGTATCGCGGCCGTTCTACCGACGATGGAGCAGCAGGGTCAAGGCCAGATCATCAATATCTCGTCGATCGGTGGCTTGTCCGTATCGCCGACCGCAGCCGTCTATTGCGCCACCAAGTTCGCGGTGCGCGCCATTTCCGATGGACTGCGTCAGGAGACGGACAAGATCCGCGTAACCGTCGTCTGCCCGGGTGTCGTGGAGTCCGAACTCGCGGACTCGATCACCGACGACACCGCACGCACGGCGATGCAGGAATTCCGCCGCATCGCCATCACCCCAGGTGCGATTGCCCGTGCCATCGCGTACGCGGTGGAGCAGCCAGCGGATGTGGACGTGAGCGAGATCGTCGTGCGTCCGACAGCCAGCCCCTTCTGAACGCATGGAACGCATGGAACGCATGGAACCCATCGCGCAAGCCTATCAAGGAGAGCATCATGACGTCACGCAATGAAGCAACCGGCGCCTTCGCAGGCAAGGTCGCTATCGTCGGGCGCATTGATCAATAGCCCAACAGGAGCATCATCATGAATCCAGCATCCCGCACCTGGTTTGTCACCGGCGCATCGAAAGGCGTCGGTCAAAAGCTCGTCAGGCACCTGCTAGCACAGGGTCATCGCGTGGCAGCAACGTCCCGTACTGTCGGCTCACTGGCACAGGCGGTCGGTGACGCATCCGACAAACTCCTCCTCCTTGAGGTGGATCTGACCGACGACCATAGCGTCCATAATGCGATCGAGCGCACCGTACAGAGGTTTGGCTCGATCGACGTGATTGTGAACAACGCCGGCTATGCGCAGCAAGGGACCATCGAGGCGCTGTCCGACGAGGAGATTCGCCAGAACTTCGAGGTCAACCTCTTTGCCCCGCTGCTCGTGCTGCGGCACGCCTTGCCGCATCTTCGCGAGCAGCRGGGCGGTCACGTCATCAACATTGCGTCCATTGTCGGCTACCAAGGCGGCTACGCCGGCTGGAGCAGCTACGTGGCGAGCAAGTTCGCGCTGGCCGGCTTGACGGAATCGCTGGCTGCGGAAGTCGCCGAATTCGGCATCCACGCGACGGTGGTCTATCCGGGGCCGGTGCGCACCGACTTTCTGTCAAGCGGCGCGCTGGCGGTAGCCAGGCGCCAGATTGACCAGTACAACACGGCGGCCAGGGCTTCGCTCGACTTGCATCTCGGCACCCTGCATGGCCGCCAGGCCGGAGACCCGGACAAGCTGGCGCTGCTGATCATCCAGGCCGCGAGCGTCGAATCGCCGCCATTGCACCTGTTTGCGGGCAAGATCGCGAACGAGCTCGCGGCAGGCAAGGCCGAGGCGGTGGGGAAGGACCTCGACGCGTGGAAGGGTTCCTCTGAAGCCACCGATTTCATCGAGTAGCCGGAAGAGGTTATCCCGGCATTGTTGCTGGGGTACCCCTTCGCCGCAGGCATCGCCTGAGATCCGCCGGGCCTGCCCCATGAAGTTGGCCCTTCATGCGTCCAACCCTGGGTGGCTGCCTGCAATGGCGCTTCAGCCCTGCATGCACGTCGTCCCAGGCGCCCCTTTGGGTCGAGTCCCACCAGTTTCACGTGGATCTGGCAGGCGCCGCCAGTTTGAGACGTTCGACGTAGTTGCCTGGATCGTCGATAATCGACGGACGAGCGCGAGGGCTTATTTGGAGTGGAACGGCTACAAGCGGCCTGTTAACTGATCCTCGCCTAGATTCGCGTGCCAGAGGGTAGTTACCGTAGCGGGAGATCTTGGTTGAAAATCGTTCTGATGAGGCATGGAAAGCCTCAAATCGACAAGAAAAGCAAACTGAATGCAGCAGAGTTCGGCGTTTGGGTTGAGAAATACAATGCCGTCGGTATCGATACGAAGTACCCACCTCCACAGATCGCAATTGAGCAAGCCGATCAATGCGCATTTACCGTGTGCAGCAACCTGGTGCGCTCGTTGGAGTCTGCGAAACTTCTGGGTGTCAAGCGTATAGGTGTTTGTGACTCCATGTTCCGGGAGATGGAGATGCCCCATGCAGCGTGGCGCATCCCGAAACTCTCGCTACCACTGTGGTCGGTATTTTTTCGGCTTGCCTGGGCATTCGGATATTCAGAAAATGTAGAGCCATTCAAAGCGGCTAGAGAGAGAGCTTTCCGCTGTGCCGAGCATCTGGTCGAGATGGCTTCCACTCACGGTGCTGTGTTGTTTGTTGGGCACGGCTCACTAAACTGGTTCATTGCCAGATATCTCAAAAAAATTGGGTGGCTGTGTTCGGGAAAGTCGCCCAGAAAGTATTGGGAACACACTGTTTTTCACTTCCAACAAGATAACAATGCTGCCCGCTAATCGCTCTCATTGAACGGCCGCTTTCGTGACAAACGTCCGACCGCGGTGGGTTGTACCGGGACAGCCATAGCCTCGCGGCGGTGTCGACCACGACGCCGCCCGGCGGTGGGCAAGTTGCTGGCGATCGCGTTTCGTTGTGCTTCGGCCTGTTCGTAGGCCAGGCGGCGGCGCAGGACACGTTCGTCGGCTCCCGCATGGGCATCTCATCGACTACATGGATGGCATGGTCGAGCCAAGCCTAGCCGCAAGTAGAAGGACCAGCATCAGCAGAACAGCCTCGGCAGACAGGCTAAGCGCGAACGGTTTTCGGGCGGACGCATCGCCCTGTAGCAGGCGGGGTAATGCAATCCAACGGTTCCACGCGCCCAAGGCCGCGGCTAGTCCCACGACAGTCAGTTTGACCGTCAATCGTTGCTCATAGGCGCCGAATGAGACTTGCGCTGCGTCCAGTATTCGCCATACGTTGAATAGGCCACTCACGACAACCAGGGTCAGAGCCAGCGCGGCGACCTGCGACAGCCGTTGCAGGAAGGCCGTCTGCCATAACACATTGGCTTCAGGCCGGCGCAGTAGTATGGCCTGGGAGACCATCACGCACCCTGCCCATGTGCAGCCAGCGGCAATGTGGACAACATGTACGAGTACCGCCGCACTGAAGGTGCCAGCCTCGGCCGCATGACCCGTAGCGGCGCGTGCGCCCACGAACAGCGTCAGGCTGGCAGCCATGGCGCCACGCGGCCAACGCCCCGGCGGTCCCGCCGATTCTCCTGAACTGGCAATACCGGCCGCGATCAAGGCGACGGCGCCGAGCAACCACATGGCGCCGTTATGTGTATGCCGCAGCACGAGCCAGACCGTGGGGAAGAGTTCACCGGCCGGCTCATCCGCCAGCGCCAGCGCAAAAGCCGGCAGGTAAGCCAGGAAGACGCACGCCAATAGCAACAGGCAGCTTCGCATCCAACGCTGCGCCGAGTCGGGAGGCAATGCCGGCGACAGCGACCAGACGCCGAGTGTGGCGGCAAGCACCACCGACACGCCACCGCCTAGCCACCAACTMAAGGCGGTTGCGGGGTCTTCCATTACTCCACCGTGAAGCGATAGCGACCCTTGGTGCGGTGTCCATCGATGGAGACCACGTTCCAATTGACCGTGTAGTTGCCGGGAGCCAGCTTGTCGAGCGGCACGCGCAGCGTTTTTGGGGCGACCGCGTCGAAGGCCGCCTTGTTGGCCGTKACCTGCTTGCCGGCACCATCCGTCACTTCGATCTTGCTGAGTGGGCCTTCCAGAGGCTCGGAGAAATCGAGCCGCACCTCCTGCGGCGCGGCCTGCGTTGAATCGGCCGCGGGCGCTTGCTGCTGGAGATGCGTGTGCGACCATGCGGCAGCGGCGTACAGCAGGGCGATGGCGCCTGCGGTGATCCGGATGGGGGAGAACAAGCGTTGAATCGACATGGGGAATCTCGAAATACAATCTTCAGCCGGTCGATTCTATCGCACGGCCCGCACAAGTAGCCCTCACGGTATGTGCGAAAGCAGACCTAGGACACGAAGCCATCTCATCGCGCCGGTTCACAGCTGACCGCGACGCCCCAAGCGCCGGCGACGGGCGACGTCGTGCTGGCTTCTTAGAAGAGAGTGGCATAGCGTACAGAGTGCGGGGAGATGCGGCGTAAGCTGACTACATGAATGGACAGGGGGCCGTTTGCGATGACATCCGGCGCAAATGCCGATCCGGCGGCAGTGGGTGCGACTCGGTGTCACACCCCGGTCTAGCTGGATCAAGCCCAAAGCGTCCTTTCAGGCGGCGGCTCGCCACTATAATCAGCCACCCATTTTCGCGGCGCAACATGTCCTTCACCCATCGGCTCGTCTTCTGGCTCGCGCTGCTGGGCATGGCGTTGCACTCGCCATGGCCGCCGATGGCCCACGGGCAAGCGGCCGGGGGTATGGTAGATCACTCGATCTGCAGTGCGAGCGGCATACGTGTCGTCTCGGTAGACGATCAAACGTCCCTCGATCAGGACGCCCCTGGCAGTCACCAGAGCCTCGACGATTCCCTCTGCTGCCTGGTCTGCGCGGATCTCGCCAGCACTGTTGCAATGCCGCACGTGCCCTTTGTCTTTCAGCCTTACCTGAGACAACGTGGC
>NZ_JBFTSF010000328.1:0-6311 GCF_056399905.1 Cupriavidus sp. 01L46 | reverse complement strand
GCCCGGGCGTGTCATTCAACACCAGCACGGCGGCCACACCATCGCCGACAAAGGTGGGACGCGGGAACATCAGCGTTTGCGCGATGGGCAGCACCGGCCGGGGGTTGCTGCGCTGCATCTGCGCGCACAGCAGCGAGAACAGGAACATGCCATGCGCGACCGTGGCGCCGAAATGCGTCGTGCGGGCGAACGCCGGATCACAGTGGATGGGGTTGTCATCGCGCGAGAGCGAGGCGAAGCGGTCGAAATCTTCTTGCGTCAGAACGCGTGGGCGGGATGCCTTCATTAGTTGGGTACCTCTACGGTGCTGCCGTTGACCGTGATCCGGTCCGCATCGGCGGGCGTTGCGGCAAACGGCGGCAGATTGGTGGGCAAGATGGTGGGTGCCGGCGACGCGGTGCCGCCGCGCGCGACCGTGCGCACCACCTGCGAGGGTGGCAGCGCGCGGCCGTTGGCGAGGTTGTCGTAGACCGCGTCGAGCGCCCGGTTCAGGTAGACGTGGAGCGGGATGAAGCGGTTGTCGTAGCCCGCTACCGCGCCGATGAAACTGTCGAAATGCTGGCCATTGGTGACTTCCATATAGGACAGCTTGCTGGTGCTGCCCTCCTGGAGCCGGTTGTAGCCGAGATACGGCCGCGACGTATGGTTGACCGGCAGCAGCGCATCGCTGCGCCCATGCACGATGATGGCCGGCTTGCCGTGCAGGTTGCCCGAGCGCAGCGTCTGGGCCAGGCCCGCCTGCAGCGCCTGGGCCTGCGCGCCGGTGCCGGTGAGCAGCCCGCGCAGGCAGCGCGCGCCGTCAAGGTTGGCGTCGGCCACATTGCTGCTCGGCGACTGGGAATAGATGTCGCGCAGCGGGCCACCGGGATTGTYGTCGTTGATCAGCTGCACGCCGGCCGCCGGCGGCACGCCGTTGCCCGTCGCGTACAGCACATTGAGCGTAGCCGGCGCAATCGCCGCCGGCGTCAGGACTGCCGTGCCGGTCGCGGCAAAGCTGAAGCCGCACAAGCGATCCGCCACGCCGGCCCGCGCGAGCGCGTTGGCAAAGGTCACCGAGACCGCATTGGCCACCTCGAACAGGGCCAGCGACGGATGGAGCGCATCGGACTCGGGCTCCCAGCCAAAGGCGTGCAGCGCTTGCAACGCGCTGGCGGCCTGGCTGGCGGCATCCGGCCCGGTCACCAGGCCCGCGTTGGCCAGCGACTGGCAGCGGTTGAGCGCCGGCTGCGCCAGCCCGACGGTGGGCAGCACGTACAGCGCCACACCCGGCGCATTCACCAGCGCGGCTGCCTGCGAGGTGCACAGCTGCAGCAGGTTGGCCGTGGTGGTGTAGTCATACAGCGGGCGCCCGGACAGGCTGACCGGCAGGCCGCCACGGGTGACGGCGACGCCCGTGTTGCTGGGCAGGTTGAGGTTCGGCTCGCCCACMGCCACGCCGTCGATCAGGCCCTGGGTGTCCTGCTCCGCCGCGGCAATCGCCGCGCCGCCGCCGTTGGACACGCTGGACGCGATCACCACGACCTTGTCCGGGCCCAGGCTGAGCTGGCGCGTGCCATCCGAGGCCACGTTGCCAAAGCGGTCGTTGATGGCCCAGATGGCGAAACTGGCGGCCTGCAGCGTGAACGTGCCCCAGTCCTTCTCGGGGTTGCGCTGCGAGTGCGCGTGCTTGAACGCCAGCCGGTGCGGCGCCAGCGCATTGAACGCGGCCAGGCTGGTGTTGGGAAACGGCGCGGCAAACTGCGCGTTGGCGCCGGCCGCCGCGCGGCTGGCGCGCGTGCCGTCGATCAGCGCAACGGTGTCGGTGTCCAGGTCGTGCGGCGCGGCGCCGGTGCCTTTGTCCGTGTAGGCAACGGCGCAGCCGCGCTTGAGTGCCCACTCGCCGGTGGAGATCGCGCCGTAGACGCCGCGCGAGCCGGATGACGTGGCAGTGATCAGGCACGGCTTGGCCACATTGAAGCTGTCGGGAATCTGCACCAGCATGGTTACGTTCTGCTGGCCGCTGCCATCGTCCGAGAAGGCCAGGTACTCGCGCCCCGCGACCTTGCCCTGCCCCGTCGTGACGTTGCCTTGCGCGTCCACATTGGGGCCATACAGCGAGCCATAGCCACCGCCCGCCGTGGTGTCCACCAGCGCGCGGTAGTTGGTGTAGATGGCGTAGCGGCGCAGCTCGGCCGCGGTGGGCGCGGCCGGATTCAGCGGCAACGGCGCGGTGGCGGAGCCCAGGCCATCCTTGCCGAGGCCGGCGGTGAGCAGGTCGTCCGTGTTGCCGTCGTAGGTCTTGATCGTGACCGTGCCGATATTGGCCGGCTTGGTATTCGGATTGGTGTTGCCACTGCTGGTGTGGTTATCGCCCGAGCCGCACGCCGCCAGCAACAGGCCCGCCGCTCCTGCCAGCGCCAGGCGCGCGCCGCATCTGGTCAAATCGCTATGCCCTGCAAGTCCGCGCAACATGTTGTGCCCCCTTATTGCATGCCGGCCCGGCATGCTGGATCGATCGGAACGCAATACAGAAACGGCAGAAACAAGATGTTCACGAGACAGCCACTGCATGACTTCACGCTGCGCGCCGCCCTCACTGCGGCTGGAAGCGCGCGCGCAGCTTGTGCTTTTCCACCTTGCCCGACGGCGTGCGCGGCAGCGCCTCGATCATCCGCACGTGGCGCRGCACCTTGTAGCTTGCCAGCGCGGCGCGGCAATGCGCGAGCACGCCTTCGGCATCGAGCGCCATGCCGGGCTTTGCCACCACCAGCGCCATGCCGACCTCGCCCCAGCGCGCATCGGCCACGCCGATGACGGCGGCCTCGGAGACGGCAGCAAGCTGAAACAGCACATTCTCCACTTCGGCCGGGTAGACGTTCTCACCGCCGGAGATAAACATGTCCTTGGCGCGGTCGACGATGTAGTAGTCGCCCTCCTCGTCCATGTAAGCGATATCGCCCGAGTGCAGCCAGCCGCCACGGATGGCGGCGCCGGTGGCCTCGGGCAGGTTCCAGTAGCCAGGCGTGACGCCGGGCCCCTTGATCAGCAGCTCGCCGCGCTCGCCGGGCGCCACGTCGCGGCCCTGCGGATCCACCACCCGCGTCAGCATGGAGCCGACCGGCTTGCCGATGGTGCCGATCTTGCGGCGCGCCGTGGCTTCGTCGCACACGAACACGGTTGGCCCGGTCTCGGTCATGCCAAAGCCGAAACAGATCGTCACGCCCTTGGCCAGGTAGGCCTCCAGCAGCGGCCGCGGCACCGCGGAGCCGCCCGCGGCCATATTGCGCACACGGGAAAAATCCGCCGCCGCGAAGCCGGCATGCTGGCTCAGGAACAGGTAGACCGCGGGCACGGCGAAGAACATGGTGATGCCCTCCCCGGCACTGGCATCGAGCTTGCGCAGCGTCACCTCGGCGTCGAACTGCCGCATGATGTGCACGGTACCGCCGGCATGCAGCACGGGATTGGCGTACAGGTTCAGCCCACCGGTATGGAAGAACGGCAGCACGTTCAGGAACACGTCGTCGCGCGTGATCTTGTTGGCCAGCATGGCGTTGACGGCATTGAAGAACACCATGCCGTAGGTCTGGATCACGCCCTTGGGCTGTCCCGTGGTGCCCGAGGTGTAAAGCAGGTGCCAGACCTCGTGCTCGTCGCGGCACGGCATCTCGATGACGCGCCCGGAACTACCCGCCAGCATCGCCTCATACTCGGTCCAGCCGCCCGGCACATCCGCGCTCTCGTCGTCGGCCAGGTGCAATACCGCGCGCAGCGGCAAGGCGCCGGCAAGCGCGGCAGCGGTGGCGAGAAAGCCGTCGCCGGCCACAAGCACGTCGGGCGAGCAGTCGCGCAGGATCGGCAGCAGCTCCGCCGCCGCCAGCCGCCAGTTCAGGCAGACCATCACCATGCCGGCCTTGGCACAGCCATAGAGCATCTCGAAATAGTCCGAGCTGTTGTGGGCCAGCACGGCCACGCGGGCCCCGGGCGCCAGCCGCAGGCGCTCGCCCAGGTATTCCGCGAAGCGGCTGGCGCGCTCGTCGAATTGCCGGTAGGTTACCGTGCGGCCGCTCTCCACGTCGACCAGCGCGACTTTGTCCGGCATATGGAGGGCATTCTTGTGCAGCCAGTCGACTACGTACATGGCCTGGAATCTCCGCTTGTGGATGCTCTTGTTATCTTGCTAGCTTTGTATCGCATGCAGGTCTACGACGCCACCTCGTGCTCGGCACGGTCGCCGCGCAGCCGCCCGACAATGCCTTGCGGGAAGTAATACACGCTGAGGATGAACAGCAGGCCGAGCCACAGCAGCCAGCGGTCCGGATGCAGCAGCCCCGACAGCAGTGGGATCGCCGCGGTGGCATCGCTCGCCAGCTTCATCACGTCCTGCAGGTAGGTCTGCGCCACAAGGAACAGCGTGGTGCCGATCAGCGCGCCATACAGCGTGCCCATGCCGCCGATCACCACGATCAGCAGGATGTCGACCATGATCTCGAAGGACAATGAGGTGTCCGGGCCGTTGTAGCGCAGCCAGAGCGCCATCAGCACCCCGGCCAGCGTGGCAAACCCGGCCGACAGCACGGTGGACACGGTACGGTACACCACGGTGCGGTAGCCGATGGCCTCGGCCCGGAAATCGTTCTCGCGGATCGCCTGCAGCACCCGGCCGAACGGCGAGTTCACCACGCGCAGCAGCAACAGGAACAACACCAGCGCACTCGCAAACACGAAGTAATAGGAGAACAGCTTGCCGTTGAGCGGCACGCCAAGCCACTCGGCGTCGCCCAGCGAAAAGCCCGGCGTGAACACCTCCGGCACCTTGAAGCTGATGCCATCCTCGCCGCCGGTCCACTCGGAGAGCTGCGACACCAGCGTGGCAAAGGCGGTGGCCACCGCCAGCGTGATCATGGCAAAGAAGATCGCCCTGACCCGCAGCGAGAACAGCCCGATCAGGAAGGCCAGCAGCATCGACACCAGCAGCGCGCCCAGCGTGCCGAGCGCCAGCGCGCCCCACCCCGGCTCCAGCCGCGACATGGCGATCGCCACGCCATAGCCGCCAATGCCGAAGAACATGGTGTGGGCAAAGGAGACGATGCCGGTATAGCCGAGCAGCAGGTCGTAGCTGGCCACCAGCACCACGAAGATGCAGATCTTGGCCGCCATATTGAGCGCGCGCGCACCGGGAAACAAGAAAGGCGCGCACGCCAGCGCCAGCAGCATGGCGACCAGGATCACGGTCAGCACGCGGCTTCGTGGCAGGTCGCCGGAAAGCAGTCGGGTCATGGTTTTTTCCTGGGCGCTCAGCGCTTGGCTACCGGGTAAAGGCCCTGCGGACGCCACAGCAGGATCATCACCATCAGCAGGATGTTCGAGAACAGCGCCACCTTGGGAAACAGGAAGCCGGTGTAGTTGGYCATCAGGCCCACCAGCAAGGCGCCGACAAAGCAGCCGGTGGTGGAGCCGAGCCCGCCGATGATGATCACGATAAAGATCAGCACATTGACCTGGGCACCGATGGACGCGGTAATGTTCTGCTGGTACAGCCCCCACAGCACGCCGCCCATGCCGGCCAGCCCCGCCCCCACCACGAACACGCCGATGAACAAGAGCCGGATGCGGTAGCCGAGCGACTCCACCATCTCGCGGTTCTCCACCCCGGCGCGGATCAGCAGGCCGATGCGCGTGCGGTTGAGCACCAGCACCATGGAGATAAAGATCACCAGCCCGAGCACCACGGCGATGAGCCGGTACTTCTCGATGGCCGCGTCGCCCAGCAGCACCGCGCCGCGGAAGGTGGTGGGCACCTGCAGCGCGATGGTCTCGGCACCCCAGATCGCCTTGATCAGCTGCTCGGCCACGATCATGCCGCCCATGGTGATCAGGATCTGCTTGAGGTGCTGGCCGTAGACCGGGCGCACCACGATGCGCTCGAACAGCAAGCCGATGGCGCCCGCCGCCGCCATCGCCGCCAGGATGGCCAGGCCAAACACCGCCAGGTTGAGCCACAGGCTGTCCGCCTCGACCCAGGCGCCCAGCGGCAGCAGCACGGATGCCGCCACATAGGCCCCCAGCGCGATAAACGCGCCGTGCCCAAAGTTGAGCACGTCCATCAGCCCAAACACCAGCGTCAGGCCCGACGACACCACGAACACGATCATGCCCATGGCAAGGCCGGCGATGGTCAGCGTAAGCCAGGTCGAACCGCTGCCGATCAAGGGATAGGCCAGCAGCATCAGCAGCGGCGCCAGCGCCAGCGGGGTCCAGTCGAGCCGGACCTTGGGCAGGTCGGCCGGCGTTGCCGGGGTGGTGGGTAAGGAGCTTGTACTCGCCATTGT
>NZ_JBFTSF010000327.1:0-6335 GCF_056399905.1 Cupriavidus sp. 01L46 | reverse complement strand
GGCCATGATGTTCTTCTGCGTATCGCCATTGAGCAGGCCCGCGCCGCTGCCGGTGACGGCAATGGCCAGCGCGAAAGGCAGGTAGGACATGGTGACAGCCGCCCACGCGCTCAGCAGGTTGCCGAGGCCGACCAGCACGAGCCCGAACACCAGCATCGACGGCGCATCCAGCCGCCCCGACAGCCGCACGCCGATGCGCGGAAAGATCAGCATGGTCAGCGCAAACGGCAGCATGGCGGCGCCTGAAGCGATCGCCGAGAACCCCAGGCCCGTCTGCAGATATAGCGGGATCAAGGTCATCATCACCTGGGCGCAGGCGGCATAGGCGGCCATGCCGAGCAACGCGCCGATCAGGCGCGGATTGCGGAACAGCGTGAGATCCACCATGGGCCGGCGCTGGATGCGCTCCACGCCGATAAACAGCGCGAAGAGCAAGGCGCCGCCGGCCAGCCGCATCACGGTGTGCGTGTCGCCCCAGCCAATGCGGTTGGCCTCGATCAGGGCCCAGATCATCAGGAACAGGCTGCCGCAAAAACATAGCCCACCCCACAGGTCGATGCGCGCCGCGCCCGTGTCGCGCGACTCCGCAATATGCCGCAGCACCATGGCACCCAGCAGGATGCCGACCGGCAGGTTCAGCAGGAACACCCAGCGCCATCMCAACGCCTGGCTGATGACGCCGCCAAGGCTCGGCGCGACCAGCATGGCCACACCCATGCACGCGCCCCAGAAGGCCCACGCCCGGGCACGCTCGCGTTCGTCGTGAAAGGCGTGCGCGATGGTCGCCAGCGCGKAGGTCAGCAGCATGGCAGCGCCCACGCCCTTGACGGCGCGCGCCAGGTTCAGCGCCAGGCTGCTCCCGGCCAGGCCGCAGCCCAGCGAGGCCAGCATGAAGACCGCCAGGCCGGTCAGCAGCATGAGCTTGCGGCCGAACTTGTCGGCCAGGCTGCCCGCGGGCAGCAGGCCGCCGGCAAAGGTCAGCATGTAGGCGCTGACCACCCACTCGATATCGGAGAACGTGGCATGCAGGTCGCTCGCGATGCGCGGCAGCGTGACAGCCACGATGTTGGTGTCGAGGACGATCAGCGCGCAGGCGCCCGAGGCGGTCAGCAGCGCGGCGCGCGAGTTCATGCCGCTCATGCCGTCTCCCCGTCAAACAGCCCTGCCGGCGATATTGCCTGAAATGAAATAAATCTGGATGTGCCGTGCCTGGCTGGCTGTGGGTGCCGATTCGTCTTGTGCCGCATGTCGTTGCTTCCTGTCGCATTCCTTGATTGGATGCGGGCTAGGATACGGCGGGCAGGGCCGCGCGTTGTTGCGCTGGCCGTGCTATTTTATTGCCTTGCAGCTAATAATCAGAAAGCACTTAGACGACCTAGACGACCTAGACGACCTAGAAGGTAAAACAGCAAACCGATGGAACTGCGCCACTTTCGCTACTTCATCGCGGTAGCCCAGGACTTGCACTTCACCCGCGCCGCCGCGCGGCTCGGCATTTCCACGCCGACGCTTACCCGCCAGATCCAGGAGATGGAAGCTAGCCTTGGCATTCGCCTGTTCGAGCGCAACCAGCGCTCGGTGGCGTTGACGCCGGCCGGCGAGGTGCTGCTGGCGGAGGCGCAAGCCGTGGTGGCGCAGTTCGAGGCCGCCCAACTGCGCGCCCAGCGCGAGGCGCGTGGCGAGACGGGCAAGATCCATGTGGGTTATGTCGCCTCGGCGGCCTACTCGGGCGTGCTCCAGCGGCAAGTCGCGGCATTCCGCAAGGCTTGCCCCGATGTGCAACTGCTGGTGCGCGAGGCGCCCATGGGCACGCTGCCCGAGCAGGTCAGGGATGGTCAGGTCGACATCGCCTATATCCGCTCCCCGATGAACCTGCCCGAGGGCGTGGACGCGCTGCCGCTGGCGCCGGAAGGCTTTATCCTCGCGCTGCACAGCGATTCATGGCTGTGCGGCCTGGCCGAGATCCAGCCCGCGCATCTCAAGGCGGAGACATTCATTCTTCCCGAACAGGTTTCGGGCACGCTGTCCACCGCCGAGCAGGGTGGCTTCGTGCCCAGGCTGGGCCCGCAGCCGGGCGGGCTGGTGGCGGTGCTGACACTGGTGTCGCTGGGCGAAGGCGTGGCGATTGTCCCGAACGCCGTGGCCGGCCATATCAGCCTGCCCAGCCTTGTCTACCGGGATATCGCGGGCCTGGAGGTGACGTCGTATCTGTCGCTGATGTCGCGCCAGTACGAGAAGGCCGCGACCATTCGACGCTATATCGAACTGGTGTCGCGGCCCGCGGTTACCTCAGGCCGAAAAAGCCGAGTACAAACAGGACAATGACCACCGCGCCTACCAACCAGACGATGCTGTTCATGACACGCTCCTTGCGCAGACTGTGGCCTGACAATCGCACACGTGGCGGGGCGTGTCTGTACGGTAGCGTGCAGCGGCGTCAGACCACCATCGGCGTGGTGGCGCCATCGACCGACAGGATGGCGCCCGAGATATAGCTGGCGCGGGGCGAGGCGAGGAACAGCACGGCATCCGCCACCTCTTCCGGCGTGGCCAGGCGGCCCAGGCCAGTGCGCGCGTTGGCGCGTGCCAATGCCTGCTCCACGGTCGTGCCGCCGATGCGCGCATCCACTTCCATGCCTTGCTGCAGGCGTTCGGTATGCGTGGCCGCCGGGTTGACGGCGTTCACGCGCACACCCTGCTTGCCATAGGCATTGGCCAGGCCGGCGCTGGCCAGCATCAGCGCCGCGTTGGCCGCGCCGCCCGCCAGGTGGGCGGGGTTGGCCAGCTTGCCGCCCATGCCCACGATATTGACGATGGCGCCGCGCCCCTGCTGCGCCATGCGCTTGACCACGGGGTCGATCACGTTGATGTAGCTGAAGTACTTGGCGGCCATGGCGTCCTGCCACAGCTGCGGGGTCAGCTCGTCCGGCGGGCGGCGCTTGGCCGCGCCGGCGGAGGTCACCAGGATGTCGATGGCGCCAAGCGCCGCCACGGCCTGCTCCACCGCGCGCGCGGCCTCGGCGATATCGGTCAGGTCGGCGGATAGCGTGACCACGTCCTTGGCGTATTCGCCTTCGCCTTCGGCCAGGCTGGCGCGGGCCGTGGCCAGGTTCTCGGCGCTGCGCGAAACGATGGCTACGCGCGCACCCTCGCGCAGGAAGCCGGCCGCGCAGGCCAGGCCAATGCCGCGGCTGCCGCCGGTGATGAGCACGCGTTGATTGCGAAGTTCGAGATCCATGGTGATGTGTCCTGGCTGGTCAGGGAGCGCACGGGCGTCGATCGATCAATCGATCAATGGGGCGGATCCGCGCGCGTGGCGGGGCGGCCGTCAGGCCGGTGAGACAACAGGGGTGCCATCTTAGCGCGGCTGCGCCAGCCTTGCTGGCGAGCGCTCAATCCCGGGACGTCGTGCCAGCGCGGCGCCAACGCACCTACGCCGGTGTCAGCGCTGCATGCACCGCGATGCCCTCGATCGGGTCGAGCACGCCGCGCCAGGGCGCGGCCGCGATGGCTTGCTTGCCGTGGACATAGCCGGCGTTCCAGCGCGCGTCGATGCCGGCGGCGCTGAAGTCGATGTCCTTGGTCAGGTCTTCGCCGTCGAACGACGGCGCATTGAGCTCGACCACGTGCATGGTGGTATGGCAGCCCCAGCCCAGCAACGTCTCGACCGCGGGCGTGCTGCGCTCCGCCTGGGGAATGTGCTTGCCGAGTTCGCGGATCACATGCCGCAGCCGGTGCAATTGCCTCTGGTGCTCCAGCTGGGTCTCGGCGCGGCTTGAGTACTGGATATCCCGCTGCCGTCCCATGGCTTGCCAGATGGTGTCGGGCTCCGGGCCTTGCAGCGGCCACAGCTGCACGGCGAAGATCACCGAGCTGCGGCGAGGGTGGTCGTCGAGCACGGCTTCGATCGGCGTGTTGGAGCAGATGCCACCGTCCCAAAACGCTTCGCCGTCGATCCGGATCGCCGGGAAGCCCGGCGGCAGCKCCGCGGATGCCAGCAGATGCTCCACGCTCAGCRCGGTGTCCCGGTTGGTGTAGTAGCACATCTTGCCGCTGCGGACATTGACCATGCCGACGGTGAGCCGCGTGTGTTTTTCGCTGAGGTAAGCGAAATCCACCAGCGAGAGCAGGGTCTCGCGCAGTGGCGAGACAGAATAGAAGCTGGCCCGCTCCACCCCTAGCGGCACGCGCGTGCCGAACCAGGCAGCCGGGTTTGGCGTGAAGAAGCCAGGGATGCCCTGGGTGAGGGTTGCAAGGTTCGACATCGTGCCGTCGCCGCCCGAGAGCAGGCGGGCTAGTTCGAGTGGCCCGTGGCGGCCCACCTGCTCCCAGAACTGCCGCAGGCGCGGCAAGCGATCCGCAGGCCGGTTGCCCGCCACGATCGAGCCGTTGATGGCGCCGATGGAGGTGCMGATGGCCCAGTCGGGCTCGACCCCGGCCTCGTGCAGCGCCTGGTAGACCCCCGCCTGGAAGGCGCCCAGCGCGCCCCCTCCCTGCAGGACGAACACCACTTGCTGATCGATGGGCCGACTGGCAGCGCCAGGTGCGTCGGTCGGGGCTGCGGCGGGTTGCGTCTTGCTATCCATGGTGTTCCGGCTCCCGGGTTGTCAGGGGGCGGCCGCATTTGCCGGTGTTCGCGGCATGAGCGGCCGCCGGACATGGACGGGATCGTCATCGAGCGCAATGATGACGGGCTTGTCCATCGGCCCCTTGCCGCCTGGTGTGCATCGGCGGCCCCGCAGGCAGACTCGCAGTGCCTGGCCGCTTAGTAAGGCTAGCACCTCGCGCCGTTCTTGCCAGAGCCGTGTTGCCAGTGGGCAAAAGGCGTCACACGCGCGCAGGTGCCGTCGTCCTGTGCTTAGCCTTGCTCGAAGGAGATCCGCGCGGCAAAGGCCAGCAGCGCGGCCGAGAAGGACCAGCGCTGGACCGTCTGCGCGCGCGGGCTCCGGCGTAGCCAGCCGGTCAGGCGCAGCGCGCCGAACACGCACGCCAGGTCGAAGGCCACGCCGGTCAGCACCAGCACCACGCCGAGCTCAAGTACCTGCGACCACACCGGCGCGCCATGCGGATCCACGAACTGCGGCAACAGCACGGAACAAAAGAGCAGGGCCTTGGGATTAAGGATGCTGCTGAGCGCCCCCTTGGCGACGGAGGCGCGCAGCCGCACCGGTGTTGCTGCCGCGCCGGTGCCGGCGTGCATCCCGAAGGCTGGGCTGCGGAAGATCTGGACGGCCACATAGGCCAGGTAAAGGCCGCCCGCGACGCGGATGCCCTGGTAGAGCCAGGGCGCCGCGCGCAGCAGCGCGGCCACGCCGCATGCCGAGAGCGTGACATGCGCCGCGCGTGCCATGGCCAGGCCGGCGACGGTGGCCAGGCCATGGCGGACGCCCCGGCCGGTGCTGGTTTGCAGCACCAGTGCCATGTCCGGCCCGGGTAAGGCGTAGACCACGGCCAAGGCGCCGATAAAGGTAACGAGCAAATGTAGGGAGACCATGATGCATGCCGTGACGAGGGCAACATCATGACCCAGGGGCTGGAGGGGATTCTGGCGATCTTATGGTGGAAAACCATATAATTTGGTGGAATCCGCTAATTTTGACTTACTGATTGGAGTCTTGCTCTTGGATCTCGATAAAACCGATCGCGCCATCCTGATGGCGCTGCAGGCGGACGGGCGCGCCACCAACGCCAGCGTGGCGGAATCCGTGGGGCTGAGCGAGACACCGTGCGCGCGCCGGCTCAAGCGGCTGGAGGCCGACGGCTATATCGAGGCCTATCGCGCGGTACTGTCCCGCCAGGCCCTAGGGCTTGGCCTGATGGCGTTCACGCAGGTCCGCTTTGGCGTGCACAGCCGTGAGCTCTCCGACCGCTTCGAGCGCGAGATCCAGGCAATCCCACGCATCGTCTCGTGCCATAACGTGTCGGGCAGCGCCGATTACCTACTCTTGGTGGTCGCGCGCGACCTGGAGGATTACGGCATCTTCATGCGCGATGTACTGCGCACATTGCCCGGCGTGACAGCGGTGGAATCCATGCTGTCGCTGGGCGAGGTCAAGCGCAATGCCGGCTTGCCGTTGCTATGACGTGATGACGTGATGACGCGATGACGTGGCAAGGCTAGGCGCCGCAGCCGGGTTCAGTCGTCGCGGTTCGCGGCCAGGGACAGCTCACGCGCTACAAAGAAGCATAAAAGCGCGATGCCCGTGCACAGGATCGCCACGGTGAAGGCCAGTTGCTTGCCGTGCCACAGATCGGAGAACCACTGCGAGAACTCGGCCGCCAGCACCGCTGCCTTGCCGCCGAGGGATAAGCTCGATCAGCCCCCCGGCTATAGT
>NZ_JBFTSF010000326.1:0-6380 GCF_056399905.1 Cupriavidus sp. 01L46 | reverse complement strand
TACCTGTTCCTGGTGGTGGCGCTGTTCGTGTTCCAGGTGCTGATCGGCGGCCTGACGGCCCATTACACGGTGGAAGGGCAGAAGTTCTACGGCCTTGAGCTGTCGAAGTGGTTCCCGTACACGCTGCTGCGCACCTGGCACATCCAGAGCGCGCTGTTCTGGATCGCCACCGGCTTCCTGGCCGCCGGCCTGTTCCTGGCGCCGCTCATCAACGGCGGCAAGGACCCGAAGTACCAGAAGCTTGGCGTGGACGTGCTGTTCTGGGCCCTGGTGGTCGTGGTGGTGGGCTCGTTTACCGGCAACTACCTGGCGATCGCGCAGGTCATGCCCGAGAACCTGAACTTCTGGCTGGGGCATCAAGGCTACGAGTACGTCGACCTGGGCCGCCTGTGGCAGATCGGCAAGTTCGCCGGCATCCTGTTCTGGCTGGTGTTGATGCTGCGCGCCATCGCGCCGGCGCTGCGCACGCCGGGCGGCGACAAGAACCTGCTGGCCTTGCTGACATCCTCGGTGGTGGCCATCGGCCTGTTCTACGGGGCCGGCCTGTTCTACGGCGAGCGCACCAACCTGTCGGTGATGGAGTACTGGCGCTGGTGGGTCGTGCACCTGTGGGTCGAGGGCTTCTTTGAAGTGTTCGCCACCACGGCGCTGGCCTTTATCTTCTCCACGCTTGGCCTGGTGTCGCGGCCGATGGCCACGGCGGCTAGCCTGGCATCGGCGTCGCTGTTCATGCTGGGCGGCTTGCCTGGCACCTTCCACCATCTCTACTTCGCCGGCACCACGACGCCGGTGATGGCGGTGGGCRCCAGCTTCAGCGCGCTCGAAGTCGTACCGCTGATCGTGCTGGGCCACGAAGCCTGGGAGAACTGGCGCCTGAAGGACCGCGCACCGTGGATGGCCAGCCTGAAGTGGCCGCTGATGTGCTTCGTCGCCGTGGCGTTCTGGAACATGCTGGGCGCCGGCGTATTCGGCTTCATGATCAACCCGCCGATCTCGCTGTATTACGTGCAGGGCCTGAACACCACACCGGTGCATGCCCATGCCGCGCTGTTCGGCGTCTACGGCTTCCTGGCGCTGGGCTTCACGCTGCTGGTGCTGCGCTATATACGGCCTGCCTATGCGCTGAACCAAGGCTTGATGAAGACGGCGTTCTGGGGGCTCAACGCGGGCCTGGTCCTGATGATCGGCACCAGCCYGCTGCCCATCGGCATCATCCAGTTCCACGCCAGCGTCAGCCAGGGGCTGTGGTATGCGCGCAGCGAGGCCTTCATGCAGCAGCCCATCCTGCAGACGCTGCGCTGGGTGCGCACCTTCGGCGACGTGGTGTTCATCGCCGGCGCGCTCTCGATGGCGCTGCAAGTGGTACTGGGCCTCGCCGGCAAGGCACCGGCGCTGACTGCGCCGGAAAGGCGCCTGAACGCAGCGCAACAGTGAGCAGGCAGCGGGTTGCGGCGGACCTGCCGCGGCAACCCGCTTTGGTTGAAGTCAACAACAAGAACAACATCATCATGAAAACACGCCGCTTCTTCTCTCCCGTTTCCATTTCCATTGCCGCCGCAGTGCTGGCGGGCACACTGTCCACGGGCGGCCTGGCGGCCGCACCCGGGCAAGCGCCTGACGATCGTGGACCGGTCGGTGTCGCGCAGGCTGGCCTCAAGCGCTACGACCTGCAAACCAATATCGTCGACGGCAAGATGGTGTTCGTCGACCAGGCGGGCAAGGTCAACCCCGTACTGCGCGCGGAAGTCGGCGATACGGTGGAGATCTCCATCGCCAGCGGCGAGGGTGCCGAACATGACCTCGCCATTCCCGGGCTGAACGTCGCATCCAAGCGTTTCAGCGCCGCCACCGGCCCGGCGACATTGCGCTTTACCGTGACGCAGCCGGGCAAGTTCGTCTACATCTGCACCGTGGCCGGCCACCGGCAGATCGGCATGGAAGGCGTGTTCGAGGTCGGCGGCACGGCCAGCACGCCCGCCTCGGCGCAGGGCGAGGCCGGCCGCTCGGCCACTGCCCTGTACACCGTGGCGGCAGCGTCGCCGCGCGCACCCGACCCGGCCGCCGTCAGCGTCGCGGGTGATCCCGCCGCCGTGCCCGCGCCCATCGGCGCGCGCGCCCCGCAGACACTGAAGTACCGCATGGAGACGGTCGAGCTGGCCGGGCATCTCGACGATGGCACCTCGTTCACCTACTGGACCTTCGACCGCAAGGTGCCCGGGCCGATGCTGCGCGCCAAGGTAGGCGACACCATCGAGCTGACGCTGGCCAATGCCCGCGACAGCAAGATGATCCACTCCATCGACCTGCACGCGGTCACCGGCGGGCACGGCGGCGGCGCGCATACGCAGGTGGCGCCGGGGCAGGAGAAGACGATCACCTTCAAGACGCTCAATCCGGGGTTGTACGTTTACCACTGCGCGACGCCGCTGGTGCCTCAGCACATCGCGGCGGGCATGTACGGCATGATCCTGGTCGAGCCCGAGGGTGGCTTGCCGAAGGTCGATCGCGAGTACTACGTGATGCAGGGCGAGATGTACACCACGCGGCCGCATGGCGCGCCCGTGCACCAGGAAGCCGACCTCGAAAAGATGGCCGCCGAGCTGCCGGATTACTACGTCTTCAACGGCGCGGTCGGCTCGCTGTCCAAGACCCACAAGCTGCTTGCCAACGTGGGTGAGACGGTGCGCATCTATTTCGGCGTGGGCGGTCCCAACAAGGTGTCATCGTTCCACGTGATCGGCGAGGTATTCGATACGGTCTACAGCGAGGGCTCGCTGAGCAGCATCAAGCACGATGTGCAGACCACCCTGGTGCCGCCCGGCGGCGCCACGATCGTCGAGCTGAAAGTGCAGTACCCCGGCAGCTACCTGCTGGTGGACCATGCGCTGTCCCGTGCCGGCAAGGGCCTGGTCGGCGTGCTGGATGTCGCCGGCAAGGCCGACCCGGCGATCTACCGGGAGGGCACTACGCGCTGAAGCCAGTCCGGCGGCGCGGACTCCCGTGCCGCCGGCAAAGACTGGAAAAGACTGGAAAAGATGGCATACGCTTGCCCGCCGTCAATCTACATATAGTGTTTGCCCGGTACGCTCTATCCCACATCTAGTGTGAATGTGAATGCTGTTGGGAGAAGATATGGAACACAGTACGGAAGCCGTCGTTGCCAGCCTGCCCGGGGAGGTCGTCAAGCGCGATGGAGAAAGAACCGCTTTCGCCATCGAGCGCATCCGGTCCGCATTGCGCCGCGCCGGCGCCGCGGCCGGCGAATTCGGCGAAGCGCAGGCAGCCAGCCTGGCCGAGCAGGTGTGCAGGGTCCTGGCGCACCGCTTCCATGACCAGACACCCGGTGTCGAGCAGATTCAGGATGTGGCCGAGCAGGTGCTGATTGCCGCCAACTACAGCAACACGGCGCGCGCGTTTATTGCCTATCGTGGCCAGCACGCCAGGTTGCGCGAGGACCGCAAGGCCCTGGTCGACGTGGAGGCGTCGATCAACGAATACCTGAGCAAGGCGGACTGGCGCGTCAATGCCAATGCCAACCAGGGCTACTCGCTGGGCGGGCTGATCCTGAACGTGGCGGGCAAGGTTACCGCCAATTACTGGCTGTCCCATGTCTACGCGCCGGAAATCGGCGAGGCCCACCGCAACGGCGATATCCATATCCACGATCTCGACATGCTCAGCGGCTACTGTGCCGGCTGGTCGCTTCGCACGCTGCTGCATGAGGGCTTCAACGGCGTGCCGGGCAAGGTGGAAGCGGGGCCGGCCAGGCGCATGTCGTCGGCCGTGGGGCAGATCGTCAATTTTCTCGGCACGCTCCAGAACGAATGGGCCGGTGCGCAGGCGTTCTCGTCGTTCGACACTTATATGGCGCCATTCGTGCGCAAGGACGCCATGTCCTATGCCCAGGTGCGCCAGTGCATCCAGGAGCTGATCTACAACCTGAACGTGCCGTCGCGCTGGGGCACGCAAACGCCATTTACCAACCTGACCTTCGACTGGACCTGTCCCGACGACCTGCGCGAACAGCTGCCGGTCATCGGCGGCCAGGAGATGCCGTTCACCTACGGCGAATTGCAGGAAGAGATGGACCTGATCAACCGCGCCTATATCGAGGTGATGACGGCGGGCGATGCCAAGGGCAGGGTGTTTACCTTCCCCATCCCGACCTACAACATCACGCGCGATTTTCCGTGGGAATCGGAGAATGCCACGCGGCTGTTCGAGATGACGGCGAGGTACGGGCTGCCGTACTTCCAGAATTTCATCAACTCGGAGCTGGAGCCAAATATGGTGCGCTCCATGTGCTGCCGGCTCCAGCTGGACCTGCGCGAGCTGCTMAAGCGCGGCAACGGCCTGTTCGGCAGTGCCGAGCAGACCGGCAGCGTGGGCGTGGTCACGGTCAATTGCGCACGCCTGGGCTACCTGCATGCCGGCGATGAAGCGGCGCTGCTGCGCGCGCTGGACCGTCTGCTCGAACTGGGCAAAGAGAGCCTGGAGAACAAGCGCAAGCTGATCCAGCGCCTGATGGATCAGGGGCTGTTCCCCTATTCGAAGCGCTACCTCGGCACCTTGCGCAATCATTTTTCAACGCTGGGCGTGAACGGCATCAACGAGATGATCCGCAACTTCACCGCTGACCTGCACGACATCACCTCGGAATGGGGCCATGCCTTCGCGCTGCGCCTGCTGGAACACGTGCGCGAGCGCATCGTGGCCTTCCAGCAGGAAACCGGCCATCTCTACAATCTCGAAGCCACGCCGGCCGAGGGGGCGACATACCGCTTTGCCCGCGAAGACCGCAAGCGCTGGCCGGAGATCCGCCAGGCCGGCACGGCGGCACAGCCCTACTACACAAACTCTTCGCAACTGCCGGTGGGATGGACCGACGACCCCTTCGAGGCGCTGGCGCGGCAACAGGTCTTGCAGTCCAGGTACACCGGCGGCACGGTGCTGCATCTGTATATGGGCGAGCGCCTGTCCAGCGGCGAGGCCTGCCGCGAACTGGTGCGGCGCGCGCTGACGCGCTTTCGCCTGCCGTACATCACGGTGACGCCGACGTTCTCGATCTGCCCCACGCACGGTTACCTCGCCGGCGAGCATCCGTTCTGCCCGCGCTGCGATGAAGAGATCCTCGCGCGCAAGCGGGACCGGATCGCCGCTTGACCAGGATCAGCCGTTCTTCTCGTGCCCTTGTTTTTTCAACCCACTCTCAAGACGGAGTAAATCTGATGACGCACCAATCGACTCACCAATTTCAATCCTCGCCATCCACGCCATCCCAACCTTGCAGCGCCGTGCTGCGCGACGAGGAGCGGCAACCCTGCGAGGTCTGGACCCGCGTGATGGGCTACCACCGGCCGGTCTCCAGCTTCAACACCGGCAAGCAGGGCGAGCACCGCGAGCGGCGCTTCTTCACGCAGCCCCATGCCACCGACGCCTGACGTACGCGCGGCGGCGGCCCGGCGCCGGCACGACTCGGCCACGTTGCGCGTTGGCGGCATGACGCCGCTGACCACGATCGATTTCCCCGGCCGTCTGGCCGCCGTCGTGTTCTGCCAGGGCTGTCCCTGGCGGTGCGGCTATTGCCACAACCAGGACCTGCTGGATGCCGGCGCACCGTCCGCCGTCGCCTGGACGGACGTGCTGGCCTTCCTGCAAACGCGGCAGGGCCTGCTCGACGGCGTGGTGTTTTCCGGGGGCGAGCCAACGCTGCAGGCGGCCCTGGCCGGCGCCATCGCGGACGTGCGGGCCAGGGGCTTCGAGGTCGCGCTGCACACCGCCGGCATGTACCCCGATCGCCTGGCCGCCATCCTGCCCCGGCTGGACTGGATCGGCCTCGATCTCAAGGCACCCCTGCATCGCTATGACGCCATGACACGGGTGCCGGGCAGCGGGGAGAGGGCTTGGGAATCGCTGCGCCGGTGGCTTGCCAGCGGCGTGGCCGGCGAGTGCCGCACCACCTGGCACRCCGGCCTGTTCGATATCGCCGAGCTGCATGCGCTGGCGCAGAGAATCGCCGCGCTTGGCGTGACGCATTGGGCGTTGCAGGCGTGCCGCGGCAGCGGCGCGAGCGCCTCGCTTGACCGCCGCGATATCGACCGGCTGGCATCGCACTTCAGCAGTTTCACGCTGCGCAAGGCGTGACGGAAGCGTCGGCATTGCGCTATGTCAATCGATCGGCGGGTAGGGGCCACGCAGCCAGCGTGGTCCGTACTACGATGGGATGACGCGTGACAGGAAACCAACTGGAAACCAACAGGAAACCAACGGGAATGCGCAAGGAGGCCAGCATGCTCACCAGACAAAGTTCGAACGCGACGGACAGGTTCGATTACCAGGGTCCAGAGGCGTGGCGCATGCCGATCAGGGAAGCCCTGCGC
>NZ_JBFTSF010000325.1:0-6383 GCF_056399905.1 Cupriavidus sp. 01L46 | reverse complement strand
GCGCAGTATATCGGCACAAAGTACGCTCCAAACCACCCGCTACAAAAAGTCACACTGCTACGCCATCAGCCGGCAAAAAGCACCAAATCGACGTCTATCAACCCTTTCCGGGCTTCATCCGCGCCCCTAGGCCAGCCGTTTCGCCAGCTCGGCGCCGTGGGCAAAGCCCGCCTTCTCCGCCGCGTCCGCCGTGGGGAACAGGTCCGTCACCTTGGACGATTCCAGCAATGTCCCGGCGGCCCGGATGTTCGTGCCCGGGCGGCAAACCCGCACCGTGTACTCCCAGACCGTTGGCGTTCTCGGCCGCACCTGCACTTGTACTTCATGGGTCTCGAAAACCCGCTTCTTCCACGCGTATTCTTTGATCATGGCTGTCTCTGCCTTTTATTGGAGAACCGCAACTTAACCGGGCGAACACTAGTTGTTCAAGCGCGCATCGCAAGCGCCATAGCGGTTGCGGGCTACCGTTGCGTTCTAACCCTCATCGTATCAAAACACGCAATGTCTGCTCATCTCGTGCAATCCCGGCTTGCTTTTTGTCAATTGCGCAGCACATGGCGCGTCGATGCCGGGCATGCCGGGCATGGCAGGCACTGGACAATCCGACAGCGGGCAATCATCCTATGTTTCCCGCCCGCCCGCGCGTGCGCCAGCCAGATTGCACCATGACGCTCCCTACCCTGCTGCTCTTCCTCTTTGCCTCGGCCGTGACCATTGCCACGCCCGGCCCGACAGTGCTGCTGGCCCTGAACAACGGCTCCAGGCATGGCGTACGCAAGGCGTGCTGGGGCATGGCCGGGGCGCTCGCGGCCGACGTCATCCTGGTCATCACCGTGGCCGCAGGGCTTGGCGCCGTAATCGCCGCGTCCGAGGTTACCTTCGAGGCGATCAAGTGGTTTGGCGCCGCCTACCTGGCGTACGTGGGGTGGAAGATGCTGCACTCAGGCAAGGCGGCGCAGACGGTACCGGAGACGCTACCGGATACGCCTTCGGATTCCGCTGCCGCCCGGACGCCGGCGGCGGCGCGGGGCCGTATCCTGTTCTCACGCAGTTTCCTGGTGGCGCTGACCAATCCCAAGGCGCTGCTGTTTATCTCGGCCTTCCTGCCCCAGTTCATCGATACGAGCGCGGCGCTGCTGCCGCAGTACGCCATCCTGACGCTGGCCCAATGCCTGTTGAACCTGGCCGTCATGCTGGTGTACGCGGCGCTGGGCGCGCGCATCGTGCACGCCTTTCGCGGTGACGGCATGCGCTGGCTGAACCGGCTGTCGGGCGGCACGCTGATTGCGCTGGCAGGCGGGCTGGCGTTTTACCGCCGCGCGCAAGCCTGAGGCACGCAGCACCGCTGCCGCACTATCGCGCCCAACCGCGCCAACCAGGCCAACCGGGTCAAACCATCATGCCGAAGCCCCAGATCCTGACCTATATCGACGCTGGCACCTCCGACGGTACCTCACGCCTGATGCGGATGATCGGGCAGCAGTTGCTTCCCGGCGCGTACGAGATCCGCGCGGTGATGGCCGACGACATCCGGCAAGACGCGACGCTCTTCGATGATGCCGTGATGTTTGTCATGCCGGGCGGTGCGGACCTGCCATATTGCGCGGCCCTGAACGGCGCGCCCAACGCGCGCATCCGGCGCTTTGTCGAAGACGGCGGCGCCTATCTGGGCATCTGCGCGGGCGCGTACTACGCCTGCAGGGAACTCGCGTTCCATGCCGGCACCCAAGGCGCTATCTGCGGCCCGCGCGAACTGAGCTTTGTGGATGCTGTCGCGGTTGGCTGCTTGCCCGAACTCACCCGGGGCGTCGCTTATGATGCGACACCGCGGAGCACGGCGGCAGCGGAAATACGCACGACCCATAGCCTGACCCATGCCCCAATCACGCTGTATGCGCACTACCACGGCGGCTGCCGCTTCGACTTTGACGATGCAACAAACCACGCGACGCAGATCCTGGCCGTGTACACGGGCATAGAAGGCACCCCGCCCGCCATCGTGAGCGCCCCCGTGGGCAAGGGCTGCGCCATCCTCACAGGCATCCACCTGGAAATCTCGGACCGCGAGTGCAAGGACGCCCTGCGCGGACACAGCGACATGACGGCGCACCTGCACGTTTGCCGCAAGCTGGCGCAAACGGGAGAAGCCCGGCTGGCGGTGTTCCGCCACTTGCTGGCGCATGCCGGGCTGATGCTGGGCTGACTGGCTTCTCTACTCCGCTACTCAGAAAATCGAATGCCCGCTCAACGTGGTCAGCCACTCCAGCGCCTGCACCCCGGCCAGCGAATTGCCGCTGTGGTCCAGCCCCGGTGACCAGACGCACACGGCCCACCTGCCGGGCAGCACCGCCACAATGCCGCCGCCCACGCCGCTCTTGGCCGGCAAACCCACCCGATAGACAAAATCCCCCGCAGCGTCATAAGTGCCGCAGGTCAGCATCAGCGCCGACAGGCGCTTGGTGGGGCTGGCGTCCAGCACGCGCTCGCCGCTCCACGGCACCACCCCGCCATGCGCCAGGAACAGCGCCGCGCGCGCCAGATCCTCACAGCTCATGGTGATGGCGCATTGGCGGCAATAGGCGTCGATGACCTTGTCCACCGGCATCTCAAGGCGGCCAAAGTCCTTCATGAAATACGCCATGGCGCGATTGCGGTCCGCATGCTCGCGCTCGGACTGCGCCACGCGCGGGTCGTAGTCGATCGCCGGGTTGCCGCTGAGCCGGCGCAGGAACTGCACCATCGCGGTCTCCGCCTGGACAAAACGGCTGCACAGCACGTCGGTCACCACCAGCGCGCCAGCGTTGATAAATGGATTGCGCGGCTTGCCTTGCTCGTACTCCAGTTGCACCAGCGAGTTGAAGGCGTTGCCGGAAGGCTCGCGCCCGACCCGCTGCCACAGGTCCTCGCCCAGCAACTGGAACGCCAGCGTGCAGGCAAACAGCTTGGAGATGCTCTGGATGGAKAACGGCACCGCGGCGTCGCCCACGCAATGGCTGCGGCCATCGGCAAACACCAGCGCCATGCCGAAATGCGTGGCCGGTACCTTGCCCAGTTCGGGGATGTAGTCCGCTACGCGCCCTTGGGTGAGCAAGGGCGCGATGTCACGGTGGATGCGTTGGAGGATGTGTGCGTAGTCCATGCCGGGCCCGAAGAAACGTTGCTGGCAACATCCTACAGCCCGACGGGCCCCGCAGGAACTCCGCGCGCCATGGCGCGGCTTGTATTGAGAGGCCGTTTCAAAATGAAGCGACGCGGTTCTGGCTAGGCGCGCGGCCGCAGACAGTACAAGTGGATCGGCCAAGGCCGCGCAACGACGCCAGCATCTTTTGGAAACGGCCGCTAAGCCGCCACCGGCCCACCCCGATCCAGTGACGCCGACACCCCCACCGCCAGCAGCGCCAGCCCGGCCACCGCCGCACCCAGCCACGGCAACTGGGTCAGCGGCAGGCCGGCGCTGATCATCAATCCGCCCAGCCAGGCGCCGGTGGCGTTGCCCAGGTTGAACGCGCCCTGGTTCAGCGTGGACGCCAGGTTGGGCGCGCCCTTGGCCTTGTCCAGCACGCGCACCTGCGTGGCCGGCACCACGGCAAAGCTCACCATGCCCCACACAAACAGGGTGAACAGCGTCGGCACCGGGAAATGGCTGGTCCACGAGAACACCAGCTGCACCACCGCCACCGCGGCCAGCAAGCTGGCAAGCGCGGGCATCAGCTTCCAGTCGGCCAGCTTGCCGCCGGCCAGGCCGCCCACCGTGATGCCAGCCCCGAACAGCAGCAGCACCATGCTCTCCTGCTGCGCGGTAAAACCCGTGACGTCACGCAGGATGTAAGCGATGTAGGTGAACACGGTGAACATGCTGACCGATGCCAGCGTGCTGATCAGCAGCGCCAGCTGCACCTGCGCCGCGCCGATGGAGCGGAACTCGCGCAGGATGCTGCCGGCCTGCATCGGGATGGCCTTGGGCAGCCAGGCCACCAATGCAACCGCCGCGGCCACGCCAATCACGGTGACAGCCCAAAACGTGGAGCGCCAGCCCAGCACATGCCCAAAGGCGGTGCCAAACGGCACGCCCAGCACGTTGGCCACCGTCAGCCCGGTAAACATCAATGCCACCGCCTGCGCGCGCTTCTCACGCGGGACCAGCTCCGCGGCCACCACCGCGCCAATGCCGAAGAACGCCGCGTGGCAAAACGCCGTCACCACGCGCGCGGCCATCAGCAACGCATAGTTGGGCGCGAGCGCGCACAGCGCATTGCCGAGGATGAACAAGCCCATCAGCCCCACCAGCGCGGTCTTGCGCGGCCACTTGTTGGTCAGGATGGCCAGGATGGGCGCGCCCACGGCCACGCCGATGGCATAGCCCGAGACCAGCATGCCGGCAGCCGGCGCGGAAACGCCAAGATCGGCGGCAACGTCGGGCAACAGCCCCATGATGACGAATTCGGTGGTGCCAATGCCAAAGGCCGCGGCAGCCAGCGCGAGAAGCGGTAATCGCATGATGTTGTGATTGAAAAACKAGAGAGAGATCGGTGAAGCTTGCGCGTGCGGTGCGCACGCCGTGGCGGGAAGAACGGCTAGCCACGTGCGGATGAATGACGCATGCCAGCGACCGGCACGATCGCGCAAGTGCCGCATTTTGCGCCAATTTCGCGCGGCGCGTTGCGGGCGCGCAAAAGACCCTGCGCCCGGAGCGGTCGCAAGGCCATGGGCTACGCAGTACTACTCAGCGCCTGCGCCCAATCGCGCGCAGCCATTGCGCAGTACTACGCAAGCCCGCTCAAAAAAACACGCTGCGGATCAGCGGCGCGGCCAGCACGCTGACCAGCCCCGCGATCATCATCACCAGCGACGCCACCACGCCCTGCACTTCCCCCAGCTGCCTCGCCTTGGCCGTGCCGGCACCATGCGCAGCGGCGCCGAAGATAGCACCTTGCGCCAGCCGGCTGCGCACCGAGGGCAAGCAGGCCAGCACGGTCTCGCCAATCGCCATGCCCGTCAGCCCGGTGATGACGACAAAGATCGCGGCAAGATCCGGCGGCCCGCCTAGCGCACGCACCGCATCCACGGCAAACGGCGTGGTCACCGAGCGCACCGCCAGCCCCTTCTGCAACATCACCGGCAAGCCAAAGCCGCGCGCCAGYCAGACCGAGCTCAGCACCGACGTCGCCACCGCAGCCAGCACGCCAACCGAAATCGACAACCAGTGCTGGCGCACCAGCGCACGGTGATCGTAGATCGGCAGCGCAAAGGCGATGGTGGCCGGGCCAAGCAGCCACATCAGCCAGCGCGTGTCGGCGATATAGTCGCGATACGGCACATGCGCCGCCAGCACCAGCGCGATCAGCACCACCGGCGTGGCCAGCAGCGGCATCAGCCACAGCCGCGCGCGGCGCGCATAGAGGCGCTTGTTGAAGTAATAGAGCGCAACGGTAGCCACCAGGCTCAGCGCCGCCAGCACGGAATCATGCATGGTGCTGCTGCCGGTTGTGCGTGGCACGGCCCGCGCGGCGCGCCAGCCTGAGTTCGAGGCGGACCACCTGCTCCACCACCAGCGCCGTCACCACCATCACCGTGAGCGTGCTCAAGGCAATCACCGCGCAGATCCGCCAGCCCTGATGCCGGACCAGCTCGGGATACTGCACCACGGCCAGCACCGCCGGGATGAAGAACAGCAACATCTCGCCCAGCAGCCAGTCCGCCCCGCGACGCACCCAGCCACCGCGCACCGCGCCGCTAAACAGCAGCGCGGCCAGCGCCAGGAGCCCAAGCAAGCCAGCCGGCAATGGCAACCCCAGCCGCCCGCGCAGCCAGTCCGCCAGCAGCCACAGGGCCGACAGCGCCACCACTTGGGCCAGCGCGATGGCGCCAGTGCGCAGGCGAGCACCGGGCGGCTGCGGCAAGGTCGCGGAGGTGGGGGACGTAACGGATGCGGGGGAAGCGGCAGGAACAGCGCGTTGCATGGAGAGCATTCAAGCTATGGCGCCACAGGGAACGTGGCAGTGACGCTAGTGTACGAAGCGCACTTCGATATATAAAATGAATATAAATTATTGATTCGATGCCATATTGGAATGGCAAGCCGTGATCCCCCACGCACGCCACATCCGAGGAGCCCCATGGATATCCGCGCCTTGCGCTATTTCGTGGAAGTCGTCCGCCAGAACGGCTTCACCCGCGCCGCCGAAACCCTGCATGTGACCCAGCCGACCATCAGCAAGATGGTCAAGAGCCTGGAAGACGAACTCGGCGGCCCGCTGCTGCTGCGCGAAGGCCGCACGGTACAGCTCACCGACGCCGGCGAGGTCGTCTTCGCCCGCAGCCAGGCCGTGCTGGCCGAAGTGGCACGCCTGCGCCAGGAAGTCGCCGAGGTAGCCGGCATGGCG
>NZ_JBFTSF010000324.1:0-6401 GCF_056399905.1 Cupriavidus sp. 01L46 | reverse complement strand
AGTCAAGCCTTACCTCTCGGATTGCCAGACTTCATGAAGTACGGCATCACGGCAGACGAGGCGCATCGCTTCGGCCTGCCATGCGGAGGCACGTTGGAACTACTGCTGGAGCACGATCCGGACGCGCAGGCGCTTGTAGCCCTGGTTCAGTCGCTCGAGGCGGGTCAGTTGATGCAGCGGGAGGTTCGTCTGGCCGACGGCGTCATCAGCCTTTCAAAGACCGATCAGCCTGCCGAGCTCGTAGTGGACGAACAGCGGGTTCGCAACACATTCGGTCCCGAGTACCGCATGCTTCTTATCGGCGCCGGGCAATTAACAGAGTACTTAGCGACGATGGCCCTGTTCAGTGGCTTCGCCGTAATCGTGTGTGATCCGCGAGAAGAATACCGCGGTTCCTGGAGTGTGCCAGGTGCGACGATTGTCTCCGATATGCCCGACGACGTCGTTGTGGAGTTTCGCCCCGACCGCCGCAGTTGCGTCGTGGCGCTTACCCACGATCCCAAATTGGACGATCTTGCGTTGCTGGAAGCKGTGAAGTCTGAGGCCTTCTACGTGGGCGCCATTGGCAGTCGTCGCAACAACGAAGCTCGGCGGCGCCGCTTCATCGAACACTTCGGGGAGACCGAAGAATCTCTGGCAGGACTGCGTGGACCGATTGGAATCTACATCGGCAGCAAGACACCTCCCGAGATCGCTGTGAGCGTGATGGCAGAGATTCTGGCGTTCAAGAACGGAGTGAAGCTTGCTCAGGACATGGACATAGCAAGCGCGAAGAACGGGCTGGCGTGCGGAAAAAATCAAGATCGTCTTATCACGCGAATTGATCACGCGCTGCGAAATAGTCGCGGTGAACGTTTTCTTGCGAACTAGTTGACCCCTTGACGCAGGGGGAGCGTCAACGAGGGCTAATCCCTTATTGAGTTGCTTACTGCCAACGTGGCCGGCATCGGCGCGCTGGTTCGGGTAAGTGCGCTCGCGCTCGATGATTAGGAAGACGAGCGCCAAGAAAGAAATAGCAATTTGCAGTACCCACCCACAAAAGAACGAGGAGAGAGCTTCATGAGACCGAAGGCGATGGCCACAGCCGCACTGCTGGCCAGTATGGGGAGCGCAGTCGCGCAGTCTAGCGTCACGCTATACGGCGTGGTGGATATGAACATCGAATACGCCAATCATGTCGGCAGCATACCGACCGCAACGAATGGCTTTAACCCGGGTCCGTCGAACAATGTCGTCCGCATGAATTCGGGCGGTTGGGCTGGATCGCGCTGGGGTCTGCGCGGCACCGAGGACCTTGGTGGGGGTCTTAAAAGTCTGTTTGTACTGGAGAACGGCTTTAACCTCGATACCGGCACTCTGCAGCAGAGCGGCCGCCTATTTGGTCGTCAGGCTTTTGTCGGGCTGTCGAAAGATGGTATCGGTCAGATTACCTTTGGTCGACAGTACACCTCGCTGTTCGATGCGCTTGCGAACTTCTCTCCTACCGCATTCGCTACGCAGTACGAGCCGGTGGTGCTGGAGACGGGCGCCAACTTCCGTGAGGACAATGCGATAAAATATAGAGGCCAGTTCGGCCCGGTGACCGCAACGACGCACTGGTCATTCGGTACCGGCTTGGCGCTACCAGCCTCAGTCGGAATCTCGACTCCAATCGGTGGCAATGGCGAAGCTCCGGGAGCATTTCGCCGCGACTCCGCCTATGGCGCTGCCATTGCGTATTCGAGCGGTCCCGTCGGCGTAACTGTTGCCTATGACCAGTGGAACCCGACGATCGGCGCGAGCAGTGGCACGATGAAGAAGGCGGCGCTTGGGGCCAGCTACTCGTTCAGTGAAACCGCGAGGGTCATGGGCGGTTATCGCTGGGGCCAGAATAAGAACGCGTCTGGCGAGCTTATCCAGCGTGACAATTTCTATTGGATCGGCGCAACTTATCAGGTCACGCCCGCCATCGGCCTGGCGCTTGAGTACAACTATGACGACATGAAGAATCTGTACGGGATCAATGCGCCCAACCCGTGGCAAGTTTTGCTTCTAGCAAACTATGCATTGTCCAAACGCACGGACCTGTACTTGTCCACGGCCTACGCAAAGAATGCAGGGCTGATGCTTGAGTCTCTTGGCACCTTTTATGCGAACACGCTAGCCCTTGGCAACAGCTACGCTCTGGCCAATGGCCAAAGTAACATGCTGGGCGTCGCCATCGGCGTTCGCCACAAGTTCTGAGCATGGAGGGTCCGACGCAACAGGGCTGGGCTCCGCTGTTTGGCCGACACTGCTGCGTCGAGCTTCCTTTTGGCTATGCCGGTGTAGGTGCCGGCGTAGTTTTTCTTTGGCTCTTCGCCGATCTTCGTGATCGCTTAGAAACAAAAATGGCCAACACGCCCACCACTGCTATCTTGGAGTTAGGGCACAACAAGAATCAGGAAGATGGAGGTTGGCCCCACGCAATTGCATGGCCCAGCTCGACTGCTGGGAAGGCTATCGCATAGGCGGTAGCTGGGAGGAGTCCCGGCGGTCTTGCATCATCCGGCTAGAACCCAAAGGACGTCGGAGGCGCTGCTGCGATACTGGGCAACTTGTATTCCTACCGCGATTCGACGCTCTGAAAGGTTGTCGGGGGTGCAAAATCTGGTTGGGGGGAGGGCTGGCAGGAGTGCCGGCCACTCGGGGGCTTTGTTCCGATGACGCGGGACGAGGCCCGCACCGTTCGATATGCACTAGGAAAATCCGCACGACGAAGAGATCGGCAGAGTTAGGCGTCCTCGAGAAGGCGCCGTCGGATGTAGGCAGTTCCCTCCATTAGCCGACGGGCCGTTCGGGTGAAATGCACTTCGCGGACTGCCCACTCGTCGTTTGCAGATCGTTCGACGTGCGCGTAGATACCCAGCACCCCGCTCGGATGACCGATTCGGATGCGCGCCGGGCCGACGTGGCGGGCACGCACTTCGGCGGGGATCGATCCCGCGATCTGCGCCGCCACGGACAGGCAGACGGAACCTCCACCCGGAAATGCTTTATGCATGACCCCGCCTTTGAGCACCATGCGGGCGACCAGGTCGACCTCCGATGCGTTGACGATGCGGTCACCCGCGACGTTTCGATAATCCTGCGCTGGGCCGACGAGGATTTGATATGGCGTGATCGTGGTTTCTAAGCCACAACGCTCGGCAGCCCAAGCCCGAACCTCTTCGGCAGCCTCATAGACTCGGGGGCCTAGCTGACCGGGCAGTTCCGTACCGGTGGCCCCTAGGTCCGCGGCTCGGATGAACACGCAGACCGTACCGACGTCAACGATGGAAACGGCAATCTCCCGGTCAAGCTTCGAGACATACACCTTGTCAATCGCGTTCCCGGTGGGGAGCAGCTTGCCAGTCGCGCCTCCACTAGTGTCCGAGTAGTCTAGCGAGACTTCTGCTCCGGTTCCTGGTACGCCATCCACCTCGCAGTCGCCTTCCACCCTGGGTTCGCCATCAGCGCAATTGATATTCATGCGCAAGATCTTCCCGGTGTTGGTGTTGTGCACGCGTACAGTTGTGACTGGTTCTTGCACGGCAATCAGCGACTCCTGCAATGCATAGACACCGGTGGCGGAAGAAATGTTGCCGCAGACGATCTCGTAGTTCACGGTTGGCTCGTCGATGCCGATTTGCACAAAAGTGTAGTCAATGTCAGCGTCTGGCCGCGTTGGGGGACCAATGATGGCGCATTTACTTGTAAGGATATCGGCTCCGCCAAGCCCATCAATCTGACGTACGTCAGGACTGCCGAAAAGTGCGAGTAGAAACTTTCGGCGCATCTCTGGATCTTGGGGCAAATGCCGCTGTGCAAGGAAGACGGCTTTGCTCGTGCCGCCCCGCATGAGAGTGACGGGCACGCGAACTTGTTCTTTCATACTCGGCATCTATGTGGTTGGTTCGTCGGAGTATGTTCGTCTTCGCCTGCATCGTCATTTCATTTCGACTCCTGTCCCTTTAGAAGCGCTAAAGACTTTTCGCATTGTTCAGCCAAACTAAACAATGACAAACAAAACTCCAATGACTCCGCCGCGCCGGATGGTCAAAGTTGACCCTGCAGTGGCGATCGCCACCTGGATTGGAGACATCTTTGAAGATCAGCAAACGAACGGAACCCCATTTCCGCGAGAACCCTGGCGGCATGGTTCTCGTTGCCACCCGCGTTGGGGGCAATCCGCTTCAGTTCCCGCCAATCGTATTCGTGCATGGTGAGGAGCAGGCAGAAGAGATTGAACTCGGCCCGATCGGACGTCTGTACAGCTATACCGTCGTTCACCCCGGTAAGGACAAGACACCTTACGGCCTCGCGATGGTTGATTTCGAGCCTGACGTGCGTGCATTTGGGCGGCTGCTCTTTGACGGTCAGCCTCCCGCAATCGGCAGCACCTTGCGCATCGTGCCTTTTGCGCTAACAGACGGCACTCCCGATTACGCTTTCCAAGAATAAAGCCATGAATCAACCACTGATCACCGGCGTCGGCATCACCAATTTTGGTCGATTCCCGGAGTTGACCGAAGAAGCGCTGGCGCAATCCGCAATTCTTGACGCTCTGACCGATGCCGGCATAACCATTTCCGACGTACAAGCATTCTACTGTGGCAACGCTCTTGGAGCATCCTTGCCGGGTCAGCGCGCCCTGCGTGAGCTCCACACAAAGGGTGGGGCAGTCTACAACGTGGACAATGCTTGCTCGAGCGGCGCCACCGCATTGAACCTTGCGCTGCAGGCGCTTAAGGTAGGTCAGTACGACACTGTGGTCGTGTTCGGCATGGATCAACTGAGTAGCCTCGGTGGCGGACCACTGCAGCTCAGCCAGCACGACTGGAATAACAAGCGCGGCATGATCATGCCCGCTCTTTATGCCATGCGGGCGAAGCGGTACCTGTACGAACACGGCTTGGAACCTGAGACACTCGCGGATATCTCCGTCAAGAACCGAAAGCATGGCGTTCTGAATCCGATTGCCAAGTTCGCGAAGCTTGCCACGCGCGAGGAGATTCTTGCATCTCGCGCGGTCGCTGAGCCGCTCACGCTGCTGCAATGCTGTCCCGCTGTAGTTGACGGGGCAGCCGCTGTTGTATTGAGCACCAAGCCCTCTTCCGGTGTGGCGAAACCTGTCCGGGTCCTCGCGTCGGTTGTGCAGTCCGGCCTTTTCGAAACGGAGCCGGTCGACATGACGGAGGCAGAGATTACTGCTCGCGCCGCGGAACTCGCCTATGAACAAGCTGGCATTGGACCTGGTGACCTAAGTCTGCTGGAGGTTCACGACGCGTTCACCATTTCTGAGTTGCTGTACTACGAGGCATTGGGCCTGTGCGACCGCGGCGGGGCGGCCAGCCTGTTGGCAAGCGGCGCTACGGCGTTGGGCGGACGGGTGCCCGTGAATCCGAGTGGTGGCCTTCTAGCGAAAGGGCATCCGCCCGGCGCAACTGGTATTGCGCAAATCGTCGAGGTATGTGAGCAACTCCAGAACCGAGCAGGTGCACGCCAGGTGCAAGGTGCGCGGTTCGGCCTCACGCAAGTCACCGGCGGTGGAATCTGGGGCGTGGATCACGCAGCCTGCTCCATCCACATTCTCTCACTCTGACCATAAGCACATGAATCAGATCACCACTTCCGCTACAGGGGCGCCGTCCACGCTGGACGGTCTTGTTGCTATTGTCACTGGCGGTGCAAAGGGCATTGGATTTGGCATTGCGCGTACGTTGGCTCAAGCTGGTTGCCGTATCGCGCTATGGGATCTTGACGAGACGGCACTGCGGCAGGCCAGGCAGGCACTTGTTGGCGAAGGCGCAGAAGTCGACACGTTCTCGGTCGATGTGAGCTCCGTCGAGCCGGTGGAAGCCGCTGTCGCCCAGATTGTTGCAGCCCACGGACGCGTTGACATCCTTGTGAACAATGCCGGAATCGGCGGCGATAGGCTCGTGTCCAAAATGGATTTGGATTTTTGGAAGCGGGTTATCCAGGTGAACCTCGACTCGCAGTTCATCTGCGCGAAGGCAGTCTTGGCGCACATGGCTGAGAACAAGTTTGGTCGCATCATCAACATCAGCTCACGTGCGTGGCTGGGCAACCGCGGGCAAGCTGCATATTCGGCTTCCAAGGGTGCCGTCGTCAGCCTGACGCGTTCTCTTGCGTTGGAGTATGCGCGCAAAGGCATTACCGTGAACGCGGTGGCGCCTGGCATCGTCGATACGCCTTTGTTCGCATCATTAACAGAGGAAGTTAAGCAAAGCCTGCAAAAGTCTGTACCGATGGAGCGCATCGGCAGGCCGGCGGATATTGGCCAGGCCGTCCGATTCTTTGCGGAACCAGGCTCGAGCTACGTGACCGGCCAACTTTTGTACGTATGTGGCGGCCGAAGCCTCAGTAGCCCGTCCGTCTAG
>NZ_JBFTSF010000323.1:0-6426 GCF_056399905.1 Cupriavidus sp. 01L46 | reverse complement strand
GCGAGATCTTGCCCGCCAGTATGGCGCGGTTGTTGGAGGACGGATCCCACGCCAGCACCTCCGGCGTCATGGTCTCCTGGTACAGGGCCTTGACGAACTTGACCGCCTCCAGCGTGTTCTTCGAATTCAGCACGACGGTATGGCGCTCATCCTGGATCGAGCCGCCGAATGCGAAGAGGATGGTTCGCATCGCCATCGCGGTATCGAGTTCAGCCGACAAGCCAATGCCCACCGGCACGTTGCGATTGCGCTTGATCTTGCGGCCCGCGCTCAGCACGTCGTCCCAGCTGTCCGGCGCAGGCATGCCGATCTCGTCCCACAGGTCCTTGCGGAAATTGATCGGGTCCGGCACGAAGCTGTCGGAGAAGCCGAAGTACTTCTTCGTCTTCGGGTTATACGTACTCTTGATCGCCAGTTCGACCGGCTTGCCATGCTTGCGCTGGCATTCCTCGTAAATCTCGCGGTGATCGATGACCTGCTCCTCGTACACTGGCGCAGGCGACAGGAACATGAACAGGTCGTGCCCCTTCTGGGCGGATACCTCGGCGGCGGCCCGCGTGGCCAGCGCGGGAATCCCCACGTGATCGACGATGACCTCGGTATCGTTGCGCTGGCCCCATTCCTTCACATAGGTGTTATCGAACCACTTGTCATAGCCCGGCACGAAGTGGTTCCACTGGAGGATCTTCAAGGTGTGCCTGGCTGCCTGCGCCCGGCGTGGCAGCACCAAGGGGCCAAGCCCCGCGGCAAGCGCGGTAGCGGCGGCGGCCTGGATCAGGCGGCGGCGCCGCGCGTTGTGGCAGACAAGGGTGCCGGTGGATCCGTGCCGGCGCGAATAGATGATTCGCTCGATAGGAGCAATCCGTACGTCTTCGTTCATGGCCGCCTCCGCCAGCAAGCCGGTAGCCGGCATGCGCGCCGATCGCGGCGGCATGCGCAACCTCACTTAAGGATAGGAGTTGCCGACCCTAAGGCAAAGAGACAAAGGCTTGATTTCATTGCGTTTTCGATCTGATCCAGGGACCGGCGCGGCGGCTGCCGCATAGCAGCATCGGTCGCGCTGCGCCGGCCAGCGCTTGCGCAGCGCAGCACAAAACACGCGCACGGCAAAAGCGGTATTTTCCCGGCTTTCGCCATACCATGGAGACTGGCGCAAGCTACGCCGCCCAACAACCTAGCCGGGGACCTTCCATGCGCGACCGCTATCTCTCCCACCTTCGCGACACCTTAAGCACCATCCGCGCCGACGGCTTCCATAAATCCGAGCGCGTCATCGCCAGCCCGCAGGCAGCCGATATCCGGCTGGCGGGCGGCGAGCACGTACTGAACTTCTGCGCCAACAACTACCTGGGCCTGGCAGATGACCACCGCCTGATCGAAGCCGCCCGGCGCGGCCTGGAGCAAGACGGTTTCGGCATGGCCTCGGTCCGCTTCATCTGCGGCACCCAGTCCGTGCACAAGACCCTCGAAGCCGTACTCGCCAAGTTCCTCCACACCGGCGACAGCATCCTCTACTCCAGTTGCTTCGACGCCAACGGCGGCCTGTTCGAGACCTTGCTCGACGACCAGGACGCCGTCATCAGCGACGAGCTCAACCACGCCAGCATCATCGACGGCGTGCGCCTGTGCAAGGCCAGGCGCTACCGCTACCGCAACAACGACATGGCCGACCTGGAGACCCGGCTGCAGGAGGCGGATGCCGCCGGCGCGCGCTTCAAGCTGATCGCCACCGACGGCGTGTTCTCGATGGACGGCATCATCGCGGACCTCAAATCCATCTGCGACCTGGCGGACCGCTACGGGGCRCTGGTGATGGTCGACGATTCGCACGCGGTGGGCTTCGTGGGCGAGCACGGGCGTGGCACGCCGGAGCTGTGTGGCGTGGAGGGCCGCGTGGATATCATCACCGGCACGCTGGGCAAGGCGCTGGGCGGCGCCTCGGGTGGCTATGTGGCGGCGCACCGGGAAATCGTGGAGTTGCTGCGGCAGCGCTCGCGGCCTTATCTTTTTTCCAACTCGCTGGCGCCGAGCATCTGCGCCGCCACGCTGAAAGTGCTGGAGTTGCTGGCCAGCGAAGAAGGCGCGGCATTGCGCGCGCGCGTGCGGGAGAACGGCGAGCATTTCCGCCGCGAGATGACGGCGCTGGGCTTTACGCTGGTGCCGGGCCAGCATCCCATCATCCCGGTGATGCTGGGCGATGCCGCGCTGGCATCCGGCATGGCCGATGCGTTGCTGGCAGAGCATGTGTACGTGGTGGGCTTCTCCTTCCCGGTGGTGCCCAAGGGCCGGGCGCGGATCCGCACGCAGATGAGCGCAGCGCATACGGCCGAGCAGATCGAGCGGGCCGTGGCCGCGTTTGCCAAGGTAGGCCGCAAGTTCGGCGCCATCGCCTGAGCGGCGCTCAGGCGTCACCCAAGCGCTTCAACCACGCTGCAAGCAGGAGGCTCCCCCATGAAAGCCCTCGCCAAACTCGAACGCGCACCCGGCCTGACGCTGACCGACGTCCCCGAGCCGGAAGTCGGCCACAACGATGTGATGATCCGCATCCGGCAGACGGCCATCTGCGGCACCGACATCCATATCTGGAAATGGGACGAGTGGGCGCAGAACACCATCCCCGTGCCGATGCAGGTGGGGCACGAGTATGTCGGCGAGATCGTCGCCATCGGGCAGGAAGTGCGCGGGCTGGCCATTGGCGACCGCGTTTCCGGCGAGGGGCACATCACCTGCGGCTTCTGCCGCAACTGCCGCGCCGGGCGCCGCCACCTGTGCCGCAACTCGGTAGGCGTGGGCGTGAACCGCGCCGGCGCCTTTGCCGAGTACCTGGTGATTCCGGCCTTCAACGCGTTCCGCATTCCCGGCGACATCCCGGACGAGATCGCCGCCATCTTCGACCCCTTTGGCAACGCGACGCACACCGCGCTGTCCTTCAACCTGGTGGGCGAGGACGTGCTGATCACCGGCGCAGGCCCCATCGGCATCATGGCCGCTGCCATCGCTCGGCACGTGGGCGCGCGCAATGTCGTGATCACCGACGTCAACGAGTACCGGCTCGCGCTGGCGCGCAAGATGGGCGCCACGCGCGCCGTCAACGTGCAGCACGAAAACCTGAAAGACGTGGCTGCCGAGTTGCACATGACGGAAGGCTTCGACGTGGGCATGGAAATGTCCGGTGTGCCGACCGCCTTTGCGACCATGCTCGAGCACATGAACCACGGCGGCAAGATTGCCATGCTCGGCATTCCGCCATCGAAGATGGCGATAGACTGGAACCAGGTGATTTTCAAGGGGCTGGAGATCAAGGGCATCTACGGCCGCGAGATGTTCGAGACCTGGTACAAGATGGTTGCCATGCTGCAAAGCGGGCTGGACCTGACGCCGATGATCACGCATCGCTTCAGCGTGGGCGACTACGAGGCCGGCTTTGCCGCCATGCTGTCAGGCAACAGCGGCAAGGTGGTGCTGGACTGGACGCGGCCGGACCAGGCGGCGACTGCCGCGGGCTAGAAGCGCATGCTAGTGGCGCATCCATGTCTTGCCCGGACGCTGCCACGCCGCAGGTGGCTAGCGCCGCACAACGCAAGCCAGCTGCGGTGAGCCGCTAGCGATACACCAGCACAGGGATACGGCTATGCGTCAGCACCTTGTTGGTCTCGCTGCCGATCAGCACGCCCTGCAAACCGCGCCGCCCGTGCGAGGCCATCACGATCAGGTCGCACTCCTTTTCCTGGGCGGCCTGGATGATGGCCTCATAGGGGTGGTCATGTATGACGCTAAGGGTCTCGCAAGACACGTCCGCCGCCTCGGCTTCGGCGGCCAGGGTTTTCAGGTAGTCCGCCGAACTGCGGGTGGCTTCCTGCACGAACCGCGTACGGGTGTCGGCCAGCAATTCCACCTGGTAGGTGTAGACATGGAAGTCCGGGATCACCCGGATCACCGTGACATGGGCCCGCGCCTCATGGGCGAACACCAGGGCCTTGCGGAAAGCGGCTTCGGACAGGGGTGAGCCGTCGACGGGCAGCAGCAGATGCTGGAACATGGTGCCCTCCTGGCACGCGAAGGGCGGAGGCCACCGCGCAGGCGCCCTCTCACGCTTCGCTCGAGTTGAGGATTACCTCGTTCCAAGTATAGATGTGCCGGTGCCGCACACACGCCGCACACGCACACATACACACCGCGCGCGCCCTTCATCTCCCCGCGATTTGCCGGTAAGATCCAGCACCGGTTCCGCGCCACGACGCGGTACCCAGCGTTTACCCGAGGCCGGGCAGCCACACAATGGCGGCCCGGCCTTATCGAGACGGCGGCCCCCGATGGCTGCCGTTGCAACTGCACTGCCTTGCAACCCAATGCGGTGCACCCGGAAAGCGAAGGTATCCCTTTGCGCTCCCAATCTTCATGGAGAAGACGCTTTGACTGAACGCATCACCGCAGAGGCCGCCGGCCGCCTGTTCGGCACTGGCGAAGGCCCATCCCACGAGCGCGTCACGCTCGCCACCGATCCCGAGTCCGGCCTGCAGGCCATCATCGCCATCTACAGCACCAGCCTTGGCCCCGCGTTTGGCGGCTGCCGCTACTGGGCCTATCCCGCCGAGAGCGACGCCCTGACCGACGCCCTGCGCYTGTCGCAAGGCATGGCCTACAAGAATGCGCTGGCCGACCTGCCCTTCGGCGGCGGCAAGGCCGTGATCCTGCGCACCCCGGCGCAAACCGATCGCACCAAGCTGTTCCGCGCCTTCGGCCGCATGGTCGAATCGCTGGGTGGCCGCTACATCACCGCAGAAGACGTCGGCACCACGGTGGAAGACATGGTCGCCGCCCGCACGCAGACCCGCTACATCAGCGGCATGCCGCGCGAGGGCACCTTCGGCGGCAACCCATCGCCCAAGACCGCTTATGGCGTGTTCGTCGGCATCGAGGCCGCCGTGCGCTACGTGCTGGACCATAACAGCCTGCAAGGCGTGTCCGTTGCCGTGCAGGGCCTTGGCTCGGTAGGCTGGGACCTGTGCCGCCAGCTGCATGCGGCCGGCGCGCGGCTGATCGTGGCCGATATCCACGGCGCCAAGGCAGAGCAGGCGCGCGAGCAATTCGGCGCACAGGTGGTTTCCACCACCGCCATCACCAGCGTGGCCGCCGATGTGTTCGCGCCCTGCGCGCTCGGCGCGGTGATCACCCCGGCGGTAGCCGAGGGCTGCCAGTTCAAGATCGTCGCGGGCGGCGCCAACAACCAGCTCGCGTCGCTGGACGAGGGCGACACGCTGCAACGCCGCGGCATCTTCTATGCGCCGGATTTCCTGATCAACGCGGGCGGCATCATCAGCTGCGCCCGCGAGTACCTGGGCGGCGCCGAGGAAGCGGCGGTGCTGACCGAGGTGGCGCGGATCCGCGAGCGCGTGTTCGCGCTGGCCCAACGCGTGGAGAAGAGCGGGCTGGCGCCCGCGCGCGAGGCGGTCAACTGGGCACAGGAGAAGCTGGCGCCGCTGGCGCCCTGACTTGCCGGCCTAGGAAAGCACCACACCCGATGCAAGCTCTCGCGCCACGGCGCGAGAGCTTGCGCTGCCTATGGGAAAGCCTGAGGCCACAGGGCAGCCCATTTCTCGGCCCAGCAGCAGGTGTGCGTGGCGCCATCCACCATCCTGATGGCGGGCTGCCGGTCCGCCGGGAAGCGTGACGCATAGGCGGCCGCCACGTCGCGCGTGATGTTGGTATCGCGGCTGCCCACGAAATGCAGCTGCGGGATGTCCTGCAAGGCGCGCCACGCGTCGGCGGGATTGAGCGAGCCGGCCAGCGGCGGCACGCCGTGCAGCGCGGCCCAGGCCACCGGGTCGAGATTGCCCGCCACCGTTACCAGCCGGACGACATCCGGGCGCCGCGCCGCTACCAGCGCCGCCACGGCGCCTCCGCCCGAATACCCCACCAGTATCAGTTGCCGCGCACCGTAGCGCTGCTTGAGCGCGTCGATGGCCTGGTTGCTGGCGCCGATCACCTCGGCAGAGAAGCGCCGGTCCGTCCAGTCGGCCGTCTTGCAGCCCCGGAAATCCTCCCCTTGCACAAACTGGCATGGCCGCGACAGGTACGCCGCTGCGCCACGCTCCTGGCGCAGCGCGAGCTCGAGCGCCACCGGGCGCAACGGCGTCGGATCGTCGGAGGGCTGCGCGGCGCTAAGCCAGGCGAGGCCATCGCCCTCGATGTAGATGGCCAGGGTATGCGCAGGCACCACGCTGGCCGGCGCATACGCGGTCAGCACGAACTCCCGCGCGGGCAGGCGCAACGGCTGCCAGCCCCGCGCCGCCGCCAGCGCATCGGCGTTCTCCCGGCGGGCCGCGGGCGAGAAATGGGTGCAGGCGCCAAGCAGGATAACCGCCAGCAGGATCAGGATTCTTGTCGGCACGAAGGGGGCCCTTATTGGCGCAGCCTGGGGAGGAC
>NZ_JBFTSF010000322.1:0-6462 GCF_056399905.1 Cupriavidus sp. 01L46 | reverse complement strand
GGCCGGGGGACCCGGGCAATTCGCACATGCCAGGGAGATCGCGCCGGCGCTGATCGGCGAGGATGCCAACGACATCGCGCGGCTGTGGAACAAGCTGATCTGGGCGGGTGCATCCGTCGGGCGCAGCGGCTTGGCCACGCAAGCCATTGGCGCATTCGACGTTGCGCTGTGGGACCTCAAGGCCAGGCGCGCCAACCTGCCGCTGGCGAAGCTTCTCGGGGCGCACCGCGATTCGGTGAAGTGCTACAACACCTCGGGCGGCTTCCTTCATACGCCGCTCGACCAGCTTCTGGTGAACGCGAGCAAATCGGTGGAGARGGGCATCGGCGGCATCAAGCTGAAGGTTGGGCAGCCCAACTGCGCCGCCGACATCAAGCGGGTGGAGACGGTGCGCAAACACCTGGGCGATGGCTTTGCGCTGATGGTCGATGCCAACCAGCAGTGGGATCGGCCGACCGCGCAGCGCATGTGCCGCATCTTGGAGCAGTTCAACCTGACCTGGATCGAAGAGCCGCTGGACGCCTACGACGCCGAAGGCCATGCCGCATTGGCCGCGCAATTCGACACGCCGATCGCCACCGGCGAGATGCTGACGAGCGTGGCGGAACACTGGGACCTGATTCGCCATCGCGCAGCTGATTACCTGATGCCCGATGGCCCGCGCGTGGGCGGCATCACGCCCTTCCTGACGGTGGCAACGCTGGCAGATCACGCGGGACTGATGATTGCGCCTCACTTTGCCATGGAGTTGCATGTCCACCTCGCGGCAGCGTACCCGCGCGAGCYGTGGGTGGAGCACTTCGAATGGCTGGAGCCATTGTTCAACGAACGCCTCGAAATCAAGGACGGCCGCATGCTGGTGCCGACGCGGCCGGGGATCGGCGTGAGCCTGAGCGGTCAAGTGGCCGGGTGGACCCGGGAGGAGGCGGAGTTCGGCGCCAAGCGGTAACCGGCAAGCGTGCGGGGCGGTGCAATGATAAAGATGCGATAAAGACGGAGACATGATGCGAAACAGGATCACGACGCTACGCTGCGTGGCAGCGCTTCTGATGGCTTGTGCCGGTGGCGCCGCCACGGCGCAAGCCAAGTTCCCGAACGCACCCATTCGCATGCTCGTAGGCACGCCGGCGGGCGGGACCACCGACGTGATCGCCCGGCTGCGCATTGTTGCTTTCCGCCCTCGCACCTGACAGGTATTAACAATTGATTACAACGGAAGGGGGCCAGTCACACTATGCTCCCCCAGCCCCATAAGACTGTGGCCGCCAATATAGCGGCATGCCGTACAACATGAAACGCAGGAAAATCGCATGAACAAGATCTACTCGTTTGCCCTGATGGCGATTGCCATGCTGGCGGCGACCTCGGGAGCCGCCCAGGCGCAGCATGTTGTTGGGGGGATGGGCGAGGAAGTCAGGATCGGTGCATTCGGTGGCCGTGCGGATAATTACCTTAGCGGCCGCGGCCTGCCCGACAGCCGTGGGCCCAATGCGGCGGGCCGGGACAGGAACCGCACGCGAGCCAATGACCGGCATGCGGTGCGCGCCACCGGTGCGCGCGGAAAGGCGCCTTCACTTCCTGGCAGAAACTTGCCGTAGGCGTCAGAGGCGCCATCTTTGCCCGCTTAAGCGCGGGCCAAGGTCGATAAAGCGTTTCGCGCTGGGCTCACAACTCAAGAAAAGCGGCTCAGAACCGATGCCGCACACCCACAATCGCGCCAACCTGGCTTTGCCCGGCGCCGACTTGTTCCGTGGTATTCACCAGCGTCGTCGCATTGGCATTCAGCGATGGCCCGAACCCGGACAATCCCATCGCAGACCCATCGCGGTTCTTCGCGTAAGCGAGGATCGTGTAGAGATCGGTACGTTTGGACAGCGCGTACGTGCCGGATAAGACAAAGCTCAGCGGATCAGCCGACGTGTTGCGCACGTCGGTGTAGTACGCAGCGCCGGTCAGTGAAATAGCTGGCGTGGCCTGGTACTGCACGCCTGCCCAGTAGAGGTTGGTGCGCAGGGAGCTGGTGGTGAAGTCGCCACGGTAGTAGCGGTAGCCCGCCAGTACCTTGACCGACGAGAAGGCATAGGCCGCGGCCACGGCGGCGCGGCGCTCGCGGTTGTCCTGCAGCGTGACCGTGCTGCCGCGGACTTCGTCGTAGGCCACGCGCATGGACAGGGGGCCGCTGGCGTAGCCCAGGCTGGCGCTCCATTCCCGTCCTGCCTTGGATGCGCCGGCGATTTCGCCGCCGGCGGTGCTGTCGTAGCCGGTGCTGTAGAGCAGGCCGTAGTAGATGCCGCCCGTGGTGCCGGTGAACTTGATGGCGTTGTCGGCGCGGCCCGACATCCATTTGTCGTGCATCAGCAGCGAGTAGCGGGTCGAGATGATCATTGGGTCGAACGCCGACGAGAGATCGTACAGCAGCGTTTGCTGGCGGCCGAGGGTCAGCGTGCCGTACTGGGCCTGCAGGCCGGCGAAGGCCTGGCGGCCGAACAGGCGGCCGCCCTGGTTGACCTTGCCAGTGTCGAGGTCGAAGCCGTTCTCCAATACGAATACGCCCTTAAGTCCGTTGCCCAGGTCTTCCGTGCCACGCAGGCCGAAGCGCGAGGTGGAGAGGTTGCCGGTGGACATGCGCACCGTGGAGTTGCTGCCGCCGGTGGCGTTTGGCACGTGGCTCAGGTATTCGATGCCGGCATCGACCACGCCGTAAAGCGTGATACTGCCTTGCGCCATTGCGGCGCCGGGAATGAGYGGCAACAGCGCCAGCCATGCACGAGATTTCATTGCGTTGATTTCCTTATGATTGGCGGCGCCCCATGGGCTCGGGCATCGCAGCGGCGTCAATGTAGCGTCATAAGGACAATGCAAAAAAGGGCGTTCCCGGAACAGACTGTTCCTGCCTGCGAACAGTCCGTCCGGGCTGCCTTGGCCCCTTTTTCCCGCTTACCGCTTACCGCTTACCGCTTACCGCTTACCGCTTACCGCTTGCGCTGCAGGAACTCGTTCATGTACCGCTGCGGCTCCCCGGTCTCGAAGGCACTGCCAAACTCCGCCACGCTGTTGTTGATGGCCACATCCAGCGGCGCCTCTTCCCACTCGCGCAACAGCCGCTTCTGCTGGCGCACCACGGCAGGGCCGAAGCCGGCCAGCAGCGTGGCGAGGCGTTCGACCTCGGCGTCCAGTTCGGCTAGCGGCACCACCTTGCTCACCAGGCCCCACGCCAGCGCTTCGCGCGCGTCGGAGATCTCGCCGGTCAGCAGCATCCACGCGGCGCGGGCGTTGCCGATCAGGCGGGGCATCAGTGCGGCGTGGATGACCGACGGAATGCCCACCTTGACCTCGGGCATGCCGACGTGGGTGTTGTCCGCGGCGACGCGGATGTCGCAGGCCAGCGCGAGTTCCAGGCCGCCGCCCAGGCACCAGCCCGGCATGCGCGCGATCACGGGCACGGGGAAGTGGCGCAGCGCGTCGCACAGGCCGCGTAGGCCACTGATGAAGCGCTGCGCGCTGTCGCGGGTTAGTGCGGCCATCTCCTTGATGTCGGCGCCGCCGATAAAGCCTTTTTCTCCGGCGCCTTGCACGATCAGCACGCGGATCTCGTCAACGGCCGCGAGCTCGGCCACGGCCTGGGTCAGCGCGGCGATGACCGGTGTGCTGAGGATGTTGAGCGAGCCGGCCTCGCGGATGGTGAGGGTGGCGATGCCGAGCGCATTGATCTCGATGCCGGCGTATGGCTTGTTATCTGCTTGGCTCATGGCGTGGTCTCACTGCAGTTTTGTGAAATGGATATCTTCGACGACCTTCTTCCAGTGTGCGTTCTGGCCGCGGATCAGGTCGGCGAATGCCCCGCGCGTCGTCGGTGCCGGAATGGCGCCTTGCTTCTCGATGGCGGTGACGACCTCGGGATCGGCCAGCACCTGCCGCACTGCGTCGTTGAGCTTGTCCAGGATAGCCGCTGGCGTGCCGGCTGGCGCGCCCAGGCCAAACCAGGAGGGATTGTTCATGGCGGGCAGGCCGGCCTCGGCATAGGTTGGCACATTGGGCAGTACCTTCAGCCGCTGCCTGGCAGCCACCGCCAGCKGGCGCAGGCGGTGGCCCTGGATCAGGCTGGAGGAAGAGGGGATGTTGTCGAACACCACCTGGATCTGGCCCGCCACCGCATCGTTGAGCGCGGGGCCCAGGCCTTTGTAGGGCACGTGGAGCATCCTGGTGCCAGTCTCGTTCATGAACAGCTCGCCGTTCATATGGCTCAGGCCGCCATTGCCCGAAGATCCGAACGAGTACTTGCCCGGGTTGGCCTTGAGCAGCTTGATGAAGGCGGGCAGGTCGCTGGCCGGGAAGGCAGGGTTGACCACCAGTACGTTGGGCACGTCGGCGAGGTTGCTGATGGGGTCGAAATCCCTGACGGGGTCGTAGGCCGTCTTGGCGTACACGTTGGGGTTGACCGCGTGCGAGCTTTCCACTTCCATGACCAGCGTATAGCCGTCCGCGGGCTGCTTGGCCGCATACGCGCTGCCCACGGCGCCGCCCGCGCCAGGGCGGTTTTCCACCACGACGGGCTGCTTGAGCACGGCGCCGAGCCGGGTGCCGACGATGCGCGCGATGATGTCGGTGGTGCCGCCTGCCGCGTAGGGCACGATCAGCTTGATGGGCTTGTCGGGGTAGGCCGAGGCGTGCGCGCCGCTGGCAAGGCTCAGGCCGGCGAGCAGGGTGGTGGCGATGATGCGTTTGTTCAAGCGATGTCTCCGGATGGGTTCTTCTTAGGTGTCGGTGCGCGTCGGCACTAGCTGCCGTTGCGCTGGCCGTGCTCATCGAGCAGCGGCGGCGGCGCCAGTGCTCGCGCGCCGCTGCTGGCCAGCATGGGGTTGCGGATCATCGGCACGCGGCCAAGCACCGGGTGTTCGGCTTGCTGCACCAGTTGGCGGTGCGCCACCTGCGGATGCGCAAACACGTCTTCCATGGAGTGGATCGGGCCCCATGGCACGCCGGCCGCGTCGAAGGCTTGCGTCCAGCTCTGCCGGTCGCGGGTGGGGAACACGTCGGTGAGCCGCTTGCGCAGCGCCGGCAGGTTGGCGATGCGCCCGGAGTTGCTGGCGTAGCGCGGGTCTGCTGCCAGCGCACCCAAGCTGGCCACTTCGCAGAAGCGTGCGAACTGCGCGTCGTTGCCGATGGCAAGGATCAGGTGGCCATCCGCGCAGCGAAAGACTTCGTACGGCGCGCAGTTGGGATGCGCATTGCCGCTGCGTTGCGGCGCCTTGCCGGACACCAGGTAGTTGGAGGCCTGGTTGGCATTGAGCGCGACTGCCACGTCAAGCAGGGCGATATCCAGGTACTCGCCCTCGCCGGTGGCGTGACGGCGCAGCAAGGCCGCCAGCACGGCCGAGGTGGCATACATGCCGGTGGTCAGGTCCACCACCGCCACGCCCGTGCGCAGCGGGCCGGCGCCAGGCTCGCCGTCGGGGTGCCCGGTGTAGCTCATCAGCCCGCCCATGCCCTGGAACACGTAGTCGTAGCCGGGCTTGTCGGCCATCGGGCCGCTCTGGCCAAAGCCGGTGATCGACAGATAGACCAGCCGCGGGTTGAGCGCCTTGAGCGTTTCATAGTCCAGGCCGTAGCGGCGCAGCGTGCCAACCTTGTAGTTCTCCACCAGCACATCGGCTTGCAGCGCAAGCGCGCGGATCTGCGCGGCGCCTTCGGGAGTGGCGTAGTCGATGGCCACGGATCGCTTGCCGCGGTTGCAGCAGATGAAGTAAGCGGAGAGGCCGGTCTCGCTGTCGCCGCCCGCGCTGCCYACGGGGGCGTGCAAGTAGGGCGGGCCCCAGCCGCGCGTATCGTCGCCGTGACCGGGGCGTTCTACCTTGGTGACCTCGGCGCCCAGGTCGGCCAGGTTCTGCGTGCACCACGGGCCGGCCAGTATCCGGGACAAATCCAGCACCTTGATGCCGGCCAGGGCCTGATGAAGCATGGGGTCTCCGCAAGACAGGTAGTGATGGTGCGGGCGAGTGTATCGGCGGCCCCCCGGGCAGGCCAGTTCATAGTTTTCAAGGAAGCGTTCGCCGAATTCGAACGGCCTGGTGAAGGCTTGGTAAGGGCTTGGTGAGGACCGGGGGGGGCGAAGTGAATTCCGGGGCGCTCGGCTGCAAACGGCGGCGCTTTCCCCCCTAGCGGCGTGCGGCACGCGCTACACTTGAGCTACCGCGCCCGCCGCCATCGAGAAGTCAATCGGGCAGACGCATCCGGATCCCGGCGCGGCCAGTTCCCTGCTTCACCTACCCCCAGCGAGGAGATGCATCATGTCGACACCGTCCAATCCGTTCACCGATTTCAGCAAGTTGCTCGAGCAGTACAAGCTCCCCGGGGTCGATATGACCTCGGTAATCGAAGCGCGGCGCAAGGATATCGAAGCCATCGCGGAGGCCAACAAGGTGGCCTACGAAGGCATGCAGGCACTGGTGCAGAAGCAAACGG